>NZ_JBSWSP010000011.1:0-39100 GCF_054095825.1 Candidatus Nitrosopumilus sp. bin_68KS | reverse complement strand
CAGTCTGGGAAATCATTAACTTGATATGTTTTTCAACATACTCTTCAATATCTGCCGGAATTGCCATATTCTTACTTGAACTGATTTCTTATAAATAGAACTTTAATTATTAGGCGTGATAAATTCCTGAATTTACGATTTTCAAAAAAGAATCCATCTATGCAGATTTATCTTTCAATTTGAGCTAGATACTTTTCCTTACCTTTTCTACTTCTAGGTAGACACCGAAGTTGACTTTTACAGCAAGGACAAACAATTCCATCAACTTCTACAAATATCTCACAATAATTGCATCTTTTTTGTCCAGCCGCATATCTACCAATCTGTAATGGCTTGAGAGCCTTGTATTTTTTACATTTACCTATACAATAAACCATGATTAATTACTAAAACTATCAAAAAGATAAAACGTTTGATTGCACTGCACTCACTTTTTTGAAATACCATAAAATAAAATTTATAGTGCTAGCTTTGTTTTCAATTATTGCTTGAATTAGACAAGAAAGTATTTGGAAAAATAACTACTAAAGAAATAATTGGTGCTGATCCACCTGAAATTCCTAACACCAAAGATAATCTTGAAAAAGAACTTGTTACATTACTTGCAGCACTAGAATCATCATCAAAAGAAAATCTTGAAGAATTATTAAAAGAACAAAAAATTGCTGAAGATCATATTAACACTAGACCTGGTGCAATGGCTTTGGCTCAAAATAAAATTAAACTATTCAATGAATATAGTAAAAAATACACTCAAAGAATTAAAGAAAAACTAGACTCTTAGAGTTTTTTTTGGGCATTTTTTACTAAAATTTTGTTTCTTTCTAATCAGTAATGTTATGATGGCACCTGCAGGAATTCCTATAATTGTTCCAAGACTCAAATCTGGAACAAAATTTTAAGAAAAAAACTTGTTGATTCATAAATACCATAAGTTCTAGGATTCTAGAAATAATCATGGTTAGCAAGGGTAAAGATCTATGTCCAAGATGTGCACAAGGTAAACTAGTAACTGATAATGAATCAGGAGAAATGTTTTGCTCAAAGTGTGGATTTGTAATTACTGAAAAACTACAAGAAGCAGGACCTGAATGGAGATCCTTTACCCAAGATGAGGGTGGAAACAAGGCAAGAGCCGGCGCTCCAACATCACTTACAATGCATGACATGGGTCTTGCAACAATAATCAATCCTGTAAACAAGGATGCGTCTGGTAGACCACTAACATCATCTATGAAAAGTACCATTGAAAGACTAAGAACTTGGGATAGTAGAAGCCAAGTTCATGAGCCAGTTGATAGAAATTTCAGGCAGGCATTTAGTGAATTAAACAGACTAAAAGACAAACTAGCAATTTCAGATGCAGTAATTGAAAAAGCAGCTTACATTTACAGAAAAGCACTGGAGAAAGGTCTAGTTCGTGGTCGTTCCATTTCAGCTCTTATGGCATCATCTCTTTATGCTGCATGCAGAGATACTGAAACCCCAAGAAATCTCAAAGACGTAGAGCAAGCAGCTAACATCAAAAGAAAAGATATTGCAAGATGTTACAGATTACTAGTAAAAGAACTTGATTTGAAGATGCCAGTAACTGATTCAATTCAATGTGTTGCAAGAATTGCAAGCAGAATTGGAATTGCAGAGAAAACAAAAAGACATGCAACAAAGGTTCTAAAAATGGCTCAAGACAATGAAGTCTCAGCTGGAAAAGATCCAATGGGATTGGCAGCCGCTGCTCTGTATCTTTCTTGTGTGAAAAACGGTGAGGATAAGACTCAACGTGATATTGCAGAAGCTGCAAATGTTACTGAAGTCACTATTCGAAATAGGTACAAAGGGCTCAAAGAATCATTAGATCTATGATCTATTTTTGAGAATCTTCAACTGGTTTAACAAAACCAACACCAACTGATTTATCTAGATGATCATCAGAAAATATTCCTTCATCTGATTCTCCCTCATCTGGTTTTACAAATCCACCTTCAACTGATTCAGGAGGAGGAATCTTCTTTGATTTTGCTAATCCAATTGTGGTAATTATTACTGATGATAAAATTATAAAGAAAACAAGTTGTGGATAGGCTTCTGCATTTGGTATGCCCATAGTTATTGGATAAGTAGCAAGTACTGCAGCTGCTAATCCTCTTGGAATCATGGAATTTGTTACTGCTCTATCTAAAAGAGAAAATCTTTTTGTCAATGTTACTTTGCCAACAAATATTCTTCCAAAATAAACAGCAATTGTAATTAAAACTCCAAAAATGAGATACTCTACTTGTCCAAAACTTGCCATTAACCCCACAAATACAAAAAAGAATGATCTTACCAAGAATGTTAGTTGATTATGTGTTGGATCATCTGTCTCAATTTTTGGTAGCTTGAATCTAAGTATTTTTGAAAGATGTTTTTTGTTTCCAATCATTAAACCAAATACTAGAGCTGTTAATGCTCCGGATTCTCCAAATGAATTTGCCAAGAAAAATAAAACAAACAGAACTCCTAATGTTAACATGTATGCGTGTTGAGCATTCCCAAGCTTTGTTGAAACATACATCCAAGGAATTCCTACACCAAATCCAAGAACTAAACCTACAATAATTGCTCTTCCAAGAGTTTGTTCTAATGTTTGCAGATCAAAATGTCCTGCAAGTACTGCTTCAAATAATATGAATGCAATAATTGTCGCTAAAATATCAGTTAATGCAGATTCAAAACTTAGCATAGATTTGGTCTCTTCTGAAATTTTGATATTTCTTACAAGACCAAAAACAATTGCAGAACTACTTCCACCAACAATTGATCCTAACAAAATACTTTCTAACCATAACCATCCTAAAGCAAAATGAGCTGCAAATGTTATCATGGCAACAGATAGAATGAAACCTAAAACTGCTAATGTTACTGAAAAATGTGCAGTTCTAATCACATGTTTGATGTCAAGATTTAATCCTCCATCAAACATGATAATAATTAGTGCAAGTGCTGCAAAGTAGGGAACTACTTGGATTACAGCTTCTGGTTGAATTATTCCAAAAACTGGTCCAATAATTACTCCAAGAATCATTAAAAATGCTACATCTGGAATTCCTGTCTTTTTGAAGAATGCTTCACCTGCAACCCCTAGAAAAATTACAACGCCTGCTGCAAGCAGAATTACATGGGCTGAAGCAATTGGTCCATCTTGAATAGATAATGTACCTATAGAATTTTGTATTTCAGTAAGTTTGTCGAAAATTGAGCTTGAATCAAAATTTGATATTGGGATCAAATCTTCTATTTGCCCTCTAAACAACTGTAATACCGATAAAATTATGTGATTCATGTATGACTAGAACTAATCTTTTAGAAAAGGAAATTAAATCAGATTTATTTGATAATTTTAGCTCCTTGATTGATTTTAGATACACATTAAATCTACAATAAAAATAGATTTCGTACTTGAGTGCTACAAATCAACTACGTGCTGATCATGATCAAGTTCGTCGTCTAGAAAAAATAGTATTCAAATGTTCTGAGGAACTTTATAAAGGCACAAAAATTCCATTTTCAGACCTGACAAAAATCACCATAGTCATTTCAGAATTTATAGACATTATTCATCACTCTAGAGAAGAAGATTCGTATTTTCCATGTGTTGCAAGCTATGATTCTCTAAAAGAAGAAATTCGAAAATTTATGATCGAACATGAATTTGGAAGGAATATTGCCCGACAAATATCACTTCATCTAAAAAGATGGAAAGATGGAGAAGATGCGCAAGAGCCAGTATCACGATATTTGAGAACCTACGCTATTTTCTTAAATGATCATCTAAATAAAGAAAACAAATTTTTTGATGACGCAGAAGCCAATGTTTTATCTAAAGAGGAAGAAATTGAAATGTATGAACAATACAGATCAGTATTTGCAATAGTAAAAAAAGTTGATGAAATGATTGCAGAGATTGATTATTTAGAAAACCAATCTTGGGCCAAAAATTAACGTAAGCTCTTTATGGGTTGTTTTGACATTTTTATTTATGAAACCTTTTGTTCTTTGGATGACTGGTCTTCCTTGTTCAGGAAAGACTACCATCGTAAAAGACTTGCAAAATGATATTCCAAATTTGGCAATGCTTGATGGAGATGAGCTACGAGAATGGTTCTCTCCAAAAGACTTTTCAAAAGCAGGACGTGATGAACACAACAAAAAAGTTGCTCATTTGGCAAAGCTTTTGTTAAATCATGGTGTCCCAAGTGTAGTATCTCTAGTTTCTCCATATTCTGAAAATAGAAAAAATGCTAAAGAAATTATTGATGCTGGGAACCAATTTGCAGAAGTTTATGTGAAATGTTCACTTGCAAAATGTGAAGAAAGAGATGTCAAGGGCATGTATGCCAAGGCAAGAAAAGGAGAAATCAAGGGCTTTACAGGAATTGACGATCCTTATGAGGCACCTGAAAATGCTGATTTGGTAATTGATACAGAAAATGAACCTCTTTCTAATAGTGCAAATAAAGTAAAGGACTTTCTTAAAGAAAGAAACCTACTCTAATTTTTTAAATTCTTCAATTATTTTATCATGAACCAATCCATTTGTTACTAAAATTCCATTTTGATGATAAACCTCTTTGTTGTTGTATGTGATATCATTTCCCAACATATCTGTCATTTTCCCCCCAGCTTCTGAAATTATACAATATGAAGCAGCAGAATCCCACTCTTTCATTTTATTTGTAGTAGTAATGTATACCTCAGCTTCCCCTGAGCTAATTTTTCCTACTTTTAATGAGCTACCAATACTTGTGAAATCTTCAATACCTAATTTTTTGATAAATGATTTTTCCTTTTCTGATAAGTGATGTCTTGATCCAACTGTTCTACATTTTGAAAGTTCTGAAACTTTAGTTACAGATATTTTCTCCCATTCATCATTTACATATCTAAATGCTCCACTTCCTTTCTGTGCAACAAAAAATGTTTTTTCGGTAGGCCAACCAATCACACCAAGAATTGGTTTTTTATTTTTTATTAATCCAATCATAATTGTAAATTCACCTGTTTTATCAATAAAATCAGAAGTTCCATCAAGAGGATCTACTATCCAAATCATATCCCTTGATAATCTATCAAGATCATCTTCTTCTTCTTCGGATAATATGGCATGATCCGTTTGTGATAGAATCTCTTTAATGATATCATTGCTTTTAATATCTGCCTCTGTAATTGGGGAGTCGTCACTTTTTGTAAAAGACTGAAATTCCTCTTGATAAATTTCTAAAATTGCTTTGCCTGCCATTTCAACAGCTTTGATAGCAATTTCTAATTCAGGAATCTTATGAATAATTGGAATATCTTTCAATTGAAAAACCTAGGTTGTTAACTCTGGCTTTAATGTCCAAGCAATTCCAAGAACAATAAATGGAATTGACATAATTCCAATAATTCCAAGAATAGTATTTAATTGGGATTCTGAAACTTCTGGATTATTCACAATCCATGGAAGTGGTAATGTAATAACTACCCAAATAATTCCTAAAAGTATAATCAATTTAGCCTTTGATTTTCTATCTTTCATCATTTTTTGTATTCCTGTGTTGTATTAAATTCATGTGAATTCATTTAATTGATTCTCCTCCATCCACAGCAAGAACTGCTCCTGTAGTCCATGCTGCGTCATCTGATGAAAAATACAATACTGCTTTTCCTACTTCTTCGGGTTGACCAATTCTACCAATTGGATGTTCAGCATTCATGAAATCTTTGTCTTTTTGAGTTTTCAAAAATGGTTTTGTCATATCTGTATCTACTACACCTGGGCAAATACAATTTACACGGATCTTGTCTTTAGCATATTCAAGCGCCCAACATTTTGTTAGCAAAATCAATGCAGCTTTTGCTGCAGAGTACGCATCAGCATTAAATCCTTGATATGCCTTTAAACCAGCATCTGATGAAATATTTATTATTGAACCTGATGTTTTTTGTAGATATGGTATTACCTCCTTGGTAAACCTAAACTGCCCAGTAAGATTTACATCTAAAACCTCATTCCATTCATCTTCATCAATATCGTGTAATTTCTTAATTTTTGGAAAAATTCCCGCATTGTTTACTAGAATGTCTATTTTGCCAAATTTTGCAACTGTTTTTTCTACCACCATTTTTACATCTTCTTTGTTTCTAATGTCAGCTGTAATGCCAATAGAATTTGGAATATCTGATGATGCTTTCTCTAAACCTTCTAAATTTTTTGCAGTTATTACCACTGTTGCCCCATTTTCTGATAAAATTTTTGCAGTAGCAAATCCAATTCCACGACTTCCACCAGTTACTAGTGCAACTTTTCCAGATAATTTCATTAGTTTTTAGATAGAAAATCGTAATTTATACTTCAATTAACTAATAATTAGGCATAAAATATTTCATAAAATATTTAAGATTTTTATAAAATTTTTCATATAATTATAAATACTTTAAGTTCCTATAGTAATTAATGTCAATAGATATAATTTCTATCGACTAACAATGCGTAACCCCGCAGAACGTAAAAGGTAATCAGACATTTAGCATCTGAGAAAGAGAGGAAATCTCTCAAAATTCTGCAATGAAGGGGTTTACGCCTCTTAATTTTCTAATATATCTACAGACACAGAACCCATGGTATTTCCATTTGGATTAATTACTATCAAAATTTCTTGTTTCTCTGAAATCATAATTTCTCCTATTCCAACATATTTCCATGTAAAGTATTCAGAGATTCCTGTTTGGTGTAATGTACTTTCAAGGACAAAATCTTCAGAAAAATCAAAATTACTTCCACTCAATTTTATTGATAAAATTTCTGGACTACTCCCATTAGGAACAAATCTAAATGAATAATGGCCTTCATCAATAAAAAATGAATTTCTATAAACACCATCAGAATATAGACTAGGATCTGCAAGAGTTACATGAAAAACAACATAATTTTCCTGTAAGGTTTGATTTGATCCAAAGTTAATTAGAAAAATACCAATGATAACAATTATTGGAATTATGAGAATTTTTCTATTCACAACAAAGAATTCTATTTAACCATCTTAAAGATTTTAGATTGATAATATAGAATTTTGAAATATTGCTTTTAATTTAATATTGATCTTCACGATAAAAGCAATAATTAGCCTCAAAAAGAGATTGATTTTATACGTTTATCTTTAGTTAGTAAAATTTAATGTACTGTTAACCATTATTTACACCTGAGATTAAGTACATATTCTAAAATCAGACTCAATGCCTAATTTATCTAAAGATTGGTCAAAGCAACCACAGCCTAGTATATCTGAAAAAATTAATGATACTATCAAGCCTAAAGGTGCACTAAAGCCAAGAGTTCAGGATGGAATTAAAAAAATTCAAATTCAAATTAAAAAATTAGACACAATGTTAACAAACTTACAAGAACGTGATGCAAAATTATTTCAAAGAATTGTAGATGCAACACAAAAACATGATACCCAAACAACTAAAGTTTTAGGAAATGAGTTGGCTGAGGTAAGAAAGGTTACCAAAATTTTAAGCGGAGCTAGAATAGCATTAGAGCAAATTGAATTACGATTAACTACATGTAGTGATCTAGGAGATACAGTTGTTGCGATAATGCCAACAATGGGTCTGATGAAAAATCTAAAATCATCACTTGGAAAAATAATGCCTGGTGCTGAACAAGAAATTGGACAAATGGCAGAAATGCTTGGAGGATTTATGACCGATAGTTTCTCAGGAGATTCAGCATTTGGAATAGATGCAACTACTAGTGCAGAATCTGAAAGTATTCTCAAAGAAGCTGCTGCTGTTGCAGAAAGTTCTACAGGTCAAATGTTCCCTTCAGTTCCTACTGGTACTCAAGAAGCAACAACAACTAGTTCAAAATTCTATTAATTCTAAAATTTTTAATCAGATAATGACTCTCTAGTTTCTTTAATTCTTTTAACTCTATTACCTTCATCATCAATTACTTTATCAACACCTGAAAGTTTTTCCCTTAAACTATTGATAATTGTACCAACTTCATCTGCCTCATTTTCTACTTGTTGTCTCTTATTGGCAAGTTCCTTTATTCCTCTATTTTCCTCGTCAATATACTCACTTACTTTTTGTAGTTTTTCTTTAAGATTCTTAATATCTACTGATTCTTCTTCAATATCTTTTTCAAGTAATGTTCTCTTGTCTTTCAGATTTTTAATCATTAAACCGACATAATCAATTGCCTCTTCTAACTTTGCACGTTTTCCCATTAACTCTCCAATTCCAATCTCACTTGTAGATTCAACTGTTGAATTTGATTCTACAGATTCATCTGAATCAGCACTTTCTTTTACCATTTCTCCTCCCTCTTCATTTTTGAATTTATCAAACATTTTATGATTTTCTTTTCAAAATGGGAATAAAAAGTTATTATGAATCTCAAAGCTGACCTTGTGAATGATTTTTATTCAATTAAAGAAAATATTGGTGACTATATGGCTAATATTGAATTTCCAATCCCTTGGTGAGAATCAGTTCTTTTTTCTGAAATATCATCAATCAATCCAATAGATAAAAAATCCAAATTTTGAACGATACTTGAATTTTTTAATCCTAAAATTGTAAAAGACAAGGATAACACATCTTCCTGGTTTGTTTCTGCTAATTTTCCGGTAAATATGATTTTAAAATTAAGTTCCTTGTCTAAGGCTGTTCCATGTATTACTTTATCAGAATCATAGGATTTTCCAATTAATTCTAAATCAAATTGACTTTCTTTAAAATTTAATATATCATTTGAAGAAATTTCCCATAAATTTTCTCCAATTTTTGAAGCTTTTCCATCAAAAAGGACAATTCCTGAGTGATATGCCTTATAATTTACATAAGCCCAACCTGCTGTCTTTCCATCAGCTGTTAATTCTCTATACACATCCTCTTCAGAAAGGTTAGTTGGTAAAGCATAATGTTGAACTTCTAGTTTTCCATTTACTACTTTTTCAGTTAAAATTGTCCAAAGTCTCTCTCTCTTTATATTTTCTAAATTTTCTAACTTACTTTTTTCTTCCTGGATTTCTTCAGATTCAGCAAACGAGTAGTTTACAGATAAAGTTGAACTAAAAAGCATCAAAAGAATTAGAATTCCTTCTATGGAACTTTTCTGTAATTTCAACATGAGTATAGATTGTGAATATTATAGATTAGGGACGGCTACGAAACATCCTGTTCCTTATATACAAAATTTTAGGGGAATACTCAAAAATCTAGCAAAATTCCCCCAATTTTACAAAAAAAATGAAAAATCTAGTTTTTTACAAAAAAACTATCTTTTTTTAACTAATTTTTTAGGTATAAATTTTACCAGAATTTTTCTTCTTGTATCCATTTTCACAAAAAATCACAATTTTTTTTACTGAAATGGGCGTTCCGCTTTGCGTTCCGCTATGAGGTTTCAAAATGTTCCTCATTAACTAATTAGTTCTATACAATAGCATGTCAAAACAACAATACAGGTCCGAAATGGGCATAATGGGTGATATCTTAGACGTTACCGCCGATGGCGGTCGTAATGGAATCATTGTATCTGCAATATCTCGCAAAGCCAACCTATCTCACTACGCAGTACTAGACAAATGTGAGAAACTGGTAGAAGCAGGCTTAGTCGAATCCGTCAAAAATGATAGGAATAGAGTCTTTTTGATTACCGAAAAGGGACTTCAATTTTTCCAGGAATTTAAGAGGTTTCAGGGATTAGTAGAAAGCATGAATCTAAGGTATTGATCCAATGAATCCCGAAATCGTACCAATTCATAGAAAAGAGTTTCTTCGAGAAGATGGAATGCTTTTTGTAAGGACTGAGGGTATCCTCGAAACAATGGTTAAAGCACCTTTGATTATTGTTAGCTTAATCGTTGTCGCATTAGCGATGCCTATTCAGACCTCATTCAGTTCTACTCGAACTCTAGATATCACAGTTTATTCAGATGGTTCTGCACATGTATCATCACAAATAGAGGTGAATCCTTTAGATCCAGATTTTGAGGTGGAATTATTTGGTCCCTCCATTGATAATTTTGTAGCAGTTAGTGAAAATGGTTTTCTTTTATCTAGTGAGATAATTGATAATAAAGTAACAATTGATACTTTTGGAACAGCTTCTATTTCAATTGATTATGATATTCATGACTTAATTTCCAAAGAAGGAAGAGTTTGGACATTTTCCCTAAATTCACCAACTGATTATTCATTATTAATGCCAGCAAACTCAATAATTGTTGGTATGAATGCATTGCCATCAAATATGGTAATAACAAATGATCAAACACAGTTGGAACTAAGTACTGGATTATCAGAAATTAATTACATCCTTGGAACCAAAAACCCACCAGTAACAAACCCACCAGTAACAAACCCACCAGTAACAAACCCACCAGTAACAAACCCACCAGTAACAAACACTGATGAGTCTACTATTGATATTTTTACACTTTCAATTATTGGCATATCTATTACTGCAGCTGTAATTGGAGCAATTTTTATTGTTAAAAGAAAACAAGCAAAATCATTACCAGTTATTCAAAATGAAATTACTGAATCTGAAACCAAATCTGATTCTAATAATCCTGAAAGAATTTTCAATCTAAGACCTGAAATGCGTGAGGATGATAAAGAAATTATTAAATTTATTTCTGAAAATGGTGGTCAGGTTTTAGAAAGTGATTTAAGAAAAAAATTCCTTCAACCAAGAACTACTATGTGGAGAGCAGTTAAACGACTAGAAAGACAAGGAGTAATTGAAATTTCTAAAAAAGACTTACAAAACCTAGTTAAACTAAAAACAGAATTGGAGGAAGAAGAATGAAAATCATAGTTACTTCTGCATTACTAATCTTAGTTGTTAGTATGGTTTTTGGCGGAGCCTTAAGTAATGTTTATGCTCAGGATGATTCAAAAATTCTTCTAAATCTTGCAAAACGTGCACAAAACCAAGTTCAAAATCAAATTTCATCTGAATCTCCAGATGAAATAAAAAGATTATTTGAAGAAGGAATTCAAAATGTTAATTCACTTGAGAAGGCAATTAGAAATAATGATACTGATTCTGCAAAAAAACATTTTCTTACTGCTATGAAGATTTTTACTCAAATTTCTAGAACATCATCAGATGTTCCTACAAAAGAATCAACATCAGAAATTGCAGCAAAAACAACTTCGGATTCTGCAAGATCAACTGTTAAAGATCCATCAAATGATCTTCAAAGATTACAAATTTATGTAAATAGTTTAAAAACAATTGCTAAAAAATATGATGCACTAATTGACTTCTCTGAACTTGATGAATTGTTTAGAGCATCTAAACACCAAATCAACAATAATCAATTCGCTTTAGCATTAGAAACACTTCAGAAAATCAAAGAAATCATTGTAGAAATCAACAAAGAAATTAGAGATGAAGCATCAAAGCAAGAGTCTCAGCGTGCTAAAGAATATGCTCAAAAATATCTAGAGCAATTAGAGAGATTGATTGAAAATGCCAAAAAACAGGGATTATCTGATGAAATAATCAAAAAATTAGAAAATGCTAGAGAAAAACTCTCTTCAGCAGATAACCCAAATGATATTGTCAAAGAAATTAGAGAAATCTTGTCAATAAAGAAACAGTTTGAATTAACAAAAAATGATAGACTTGAATCTAGAGTATTACAAGTTGAAAAAACCATATCTCAATTATCTCAATTGGATGGTGTAGATGAGATTGATTTGATAAATGCTAAAAATACACTTCAAAGTATTAAACGTAATTTGTATGATGGAGAATTTGATACAGCAAATGAACTTTTGAGAGATTTGGCAAAACAATTACAAGAAATGAAAAATTCTCGCTAATACTCATCATAAACTTCATATACATTTTCTAAGCAGCATTGAACATGGCTTCTAAAGCAATAGTTGTTGGAGTAGGTATTCCTATGATTGTTGTAGGTGCTTTGATGGCTTGGTTATGGGCTCCATTAGAAGTAATATATCAAAATCAAGTAGAACTTATTGGAAGCACTATTGGAATTTTAGGAGTAATATTTTTCATCTCTGGATTGTTTTATAGAAAAGAACCAGTCATGCATTAGAATATCATTGAATAAATAATGAAAAAAATTACGGTTATTACTTGAAAGTAAGATTATTTGAGATATTTACATCCGTTGAAGGAGAAGGAATTCTTTATGGAACAAAGACTCTATTTGTTAGACTTGCAGGATGTCCTTTTACCTGTTTTTATTGTGACACTAAAGAATCTCTTCCACTTGACTCTGGAACAGAATACTCAATTGAAGAAGCAAATAAGCTAATTGACACTAATCTTAAAAACCAAACTTACAAAGTAAATTTTACTGGGGGTGACCCACTAATTCAGCATCAAGCTGTAGCTTTACTTGCAAAACATATTCAAGATAAAAAAATTCCAACATATCTTGAATCTTCATGTTTTGATATTGATAGATTCAACCATGTATTACCATTTATTGATATTGTAAAAATTGAATTTAAAACAAAAGATTCTGATTTTGTAGATTCTCAACATTATGAAAAATTAATTGGACATACAATGAAATGTCTAAACTCATCAATACAAGCAAAAAAAACAACATATATCAAAATTGTCGTTAGCTCTAAAACTAAACCAGATGAATTTAAAGAATTAACAAATCAAATTTTCAACATTGTTTCTAAAGATGATATAGATGGTTTTATCATTCAACCAACATATGGTATTTCTGAACCATCATTGGAATTATTATTGAATTTGTATGATATTGTATATCCGTATTATATTGAAGTAAAGGTAGTTCCTCAATTACACAAATTTATTGGAGCTCCATAACATTTGCACCTGACTAAAAATCTAATTAGGTTCAAATACTAGAAAAATTCTGTGAGAATTACATGGACAAAGAACGTGTAGAAAAACTAGTTAGAGAACTAATTATTGAAATTGGTGAAGATCCTACACGTGAGGGTTTACGAGAAACTCCAGACAGAATTGCAAATATGTACAAAGAAATCTTTGGAGGATATGACTCTGATTCTGAATTATCTGTACAATTTTCCGAAGATTCTGATGTGGTAATTGCTCGTGACATTCAATTTTATTCAATGTGTGAACACCATATGTTACCATTTTTTGGAAAAATCCACATTGCTTATTCTCCAAATGGAAGAGTATTCGGAATTTCAAAACTTGTTAGGTTGGTTGAAAAATACTCAAAGAGACTACAAATTCAGGAACGATTAACCAAGAATATCGCAGATGAATTATTCTCTCAAGGTGTAAAAGGTGTAGTTGTTTTAGCAGATGCCGAACACCTCTGTATGAAAATGCGTGGTGTTAGAAATGACGCAACACTATCTTCATCAGCATTTAGAGGAATTTATGAAAAGAAAGAAGAAAAAGCAGGAATAATGACACTCATTAGAAAACGTGCCTCAGACTCTTCTTTCTAAGATATTGTGAAAAATTAAATAATCAACATATTTGATTACCCTTATGGGAGCAAATCCATATATCCACATTCCAAAAGAATCTTGGCCTAGTTGGACATGGTATGCAATTGAATGCATAATTGTTTTAGCAATTTCTCTTGTAACATCAAGCAAAATTACTGATTCTATTGAAGGACTTGATCCACAAACACAAAACTACATGTTTATGGGAATTATGGGATTGATCTTTTTAGCTTGGTATATTGGAATAAGAGGTTTTATTCTGAAAAAGAAAATTCTTAGAAATAGATACTAGAATTATTTTAAATATTTTGTTTTATCATTAATACCAGCTTTTTTAAATGCAGTTTTCCTATTATTACAAGATTCACAAATTCCACAATGATATTTTTTATTTGAATAGCAACTCCAAGTTTTAAAAATAGAATCACCTAAAACTTTCAATCCTGATTTTAATAAATCACTTTTTGATAATCCCTTACGAAAAGGAGACCAAATTTCTATATTCTTTCGTAGTTTAGATTTAATTCCATCTATTTCACCCTGATTAAATGCAGCTTCGAGTTTTTTTGTAAAAATTGGCCTACAATCAGGATAATGCTGATCTCCAGTATGTGCACCATATACAACTAATTGTGCGTTTAATGTAAAAGCCCAAGCAGACGCAATTGATAGAAATACAGCATTTCTAATTGGAACTACTATTGAATACTCAAATCTACTTGGAATTTTCTTCTTTGAACTAGTCAATACATTAGAATCACCATACAATTCTTTCATAAAACCAATATCGATAATTTTATGTTGCTTTAACCCTAGTTTTTTTGCAAAAGATTTTGCAGCTAGAATTTCGTTATTTGCCTTTTGCCCATATGAAAAAGTGATTCCATATAATTCATATTTTGATTTCAAAAATGAAACTGCACAAACAGAATCTACTCCTCCACTAAACACTATTACTGCTTTTTTCATATTATACCAAAGATCATTTTTTCTTTACTATTGCACCTTTACTTGGTTTACAGATAATTGTTTGACATTTAATGTTGGCAGACGTAAATCCTTTGGACATTGCCAAACTAATTTTTTGTAAATTAGCAGATTTTTCTGAAAATGCAATAATCGAAGGTCCTGCACCACTAATTGTAACACCTAATGCACCTGCTTTTAGTGCATTTTGTTTTACTTTAGCATAACCTGGAATCATATGCTGTCTAGCTGGTTCAACTATTACATCTTTGGTTGATATACCTATCAACTTTGGATCTTTTTTCATAAACCCTGCAACAATTGCAGCAGCATTTGAAATATTTAAAACACTATCAGTGAATTTCACTCTACTTGGAATTACTTCTCTTGATACCTTAGTTTTCTTTTTTGGTACAACAAGTTTTGGAACTGCAATGCACATTCTAAGATTATTTGGTGGATCTATTCGAATTACATCTAAAGGATTAGTCTTTACTATAACAAATCCACCTAAAACTGAAGCTGCAACATTATCATAATGAATTGTTCCTGCACTAGCTTTCTCACCAGAACCTGCATATTCAACTAAAGTGTTCCCATCAAGTTTTAGTGCAAATAATTTGTCAAATGCTATTGCAGTTGCCGCAGCTGATGCAGCACTACTTCCCATTCCAAATCCTGCAGGGACTCCTTTTTTTATTTTAATTTCTATTCCACTTTTTATTTTAAATTTATTTTTCATATTTTTTACTACTAATCCTGCAGTATTATTTTCAGGGTTTGTTGGAATATTATCAGCAGTACTAATTGTAATCCCACTTTTAGTTTTGGTTAATGTAATTTCATCATAAAATGCATCGATTGCCAATCCAAATACATCAAATCCTGGTCCTAGATTGGCAGTAGATGATGGTGCTTTTACTGATATTGATTGCATTAACCTTCTACCTCTTCGCCTAAATTAAGAATTCTGCTCAAAGCACCTTCAAGATTTACTAAACCGTCTCCTGATACATTAGAAATTGGAATTAAACCCTGCGCAAATCCACCCAAATTTAATCCTCGTAAAATACTCGTAGTTAATGTGTATGTGTCACCATCTGTATCTTTAGCAATTGCATTCTCTAATGTATTCAAATTTGTAGACCATTGTAAAATTTGTTTTAATCTATCTTCAATAAGATCTGTTTTTGTTACTACATTAATTGTAGGTAAATTCAAGCGTAATCTTATTGATGTTGCAAGAAGTGCGATTGACACAAAATTTACAGGAGTGGTGATTAATGCACCATCAAAAAGAAAAATATTTGTTTTTTCATCTGATGAAATATTTTCTACAAGAAAACGACCACTAGAACGATAAGCAAATAATTCTATTTGACCAGGAGTATCAACAATTAGATAATCTGGATTTATTCTATTTACTTCATTTTGAATATCATCAATTTTAGATGCAACCAAATCACATGCCATAATTATGGCGCCATTTGGTCCGAGTTCATATTGATTCATTATTGATACAACATCTACATAATCTCTAACGTCAACATCACAAGTATATGGCATATTTTCTACTCCTGGATCCAAATTCAAGACAGCTGCAAAAGATCCATTTTTTGTATAATAATCCAATAATTTTGATGTAAGCAATGATTTTCCAGAACCAGCTGTACCAGAAACAAAAATAGTTTTCAAACCTGTCTGATTCTTTATTTGCTTATATTTCAAACTAACTTGCTCATCTATTTTGTCATAAATTCCAAATTGGCATTAAATTTTTTAATAAATTTCCACTTTCTCTTTATCTTATTCTATTTCATTTTGTTTATGATTGATAGTATTTCTGAAAAAGAAAATTATCTTAAAGATTTAGTGATTAAACTCCTCCGAGAAAGAAATCTGTCAAATTTTGATATGTTAGATTCATTGTTTACAGAACTAAAGCAAGAACTTGAAAATCAACAAAAAAACATCAATTAAATCATTTTTTTGTGCCTAATTTTAGATGTGTATTTTTTGATGACTAGGAATTTACTCAACTTTCATATTTGATTCCTCAAAAAAAATATCAAATGAACTGGAGATTAATTGCTATTCCTGTTACTTTAATTCCTATTTTCGTTATTGCCATCCAATTTGATATTCAATTAGATGATGTATTAGCCATTGGAATTTTTCCATTTGTTGGAGCAATTATAGCTATGTTGATCAAATTAGGATTACAGGGAATCAAATTTGCATATATCACAAGGAAATATCTTGGAAATTTTGATTCATTTTTGAAATTAGTTGGTGTTAGAGTTGGAAGTGAATTTATCAAATTCACAACTCCTATGTTTGTTGGAGCAGAATTTGTTGTAATCTATTATTTACATAAGAAAGGAGTTAATCCTGCAAAATCAGCATGGATTGCAATTATGGATATTGTAACTGAAGTGTTTGCTGCAGGTTTGTTATCAATAATGGCGGGAATTATTGCATTACTTAATGGTGCATATGTTGTCGCAGCTGTAATTTTGACTACTAGTATTATTATTACATCTTTATGGATGGTTATGTTCTTTCTTTCATCTAAACATACATTCCAAGTTCCAAAAATCCTTGAAAATCTTGTAAAAAGATTTGGAAAAGATAAAGGTGAAAAAGCTATTGATAAGACAAATCTTTGGATGGAAGAAGTATGTACGATGAGTCGAGAAAATCTAAAAACCCCTGAATCTAAAAAAATCTTTACAATTTCATTTTTATTTTCAATTGCATCTTGGTCATTTTATGGAATTTCATTTATGATTATTGCTATGGGAACTGGTTATGTTATAAGTGCATTTGATTCTATAATGGCAGTAATGGGTGCAAATGCCATTGGTAACTTGCCAATTACTATTGGTGGTTCTGGTTTAGCTGAATTTGGAATTGTTGCTTATCTAAATAATTTGGATCCTTTTGCTTTTGAAATACCTGAAGGAATTGTTGCTTGGGATGCAGTTATCGGTTGGAGAATAGCAACTTATTATGTTCCAATTGTAATTACCTGGTTACTTTTAGTCAAATTAGCCTTGAGTAAAATATCAAAATCTTCTGAATCATAGAAACCACTATCTCAAAGCAGAACAACTTATGAAGTTCTTAGAAAATTAAGAACATGAAACTAGTTTGGGTAGTAATTCCGTTGATTTTGATAGGAATAATTGGAATGCAAGAATCGTTTGCAGAAGATAATCTACTATCATACAAAGAAGGATTTAGTATTGGTAATGTTACAGTTGTTGATCCAAGTAAAATAACATATCCACAACCATTTAAGGTTGGATGTCCTCTTTTCACATTAGATAAAGGTCCATTCTTTGAAATGCGTAAGATCAAAGCATATTTCTACACAGATTTAATTGTGATTGGAAAAGTTACAAGTTCTCCACAAAATATTTCTAGTGAATATGGAAATTATTCATCTTATAACTTTCAAATAAAAAAATTCTTAAAAAATAATAACAATGTGAAATCTTCAATCCAACTAGCTTTAAACTGTGAGCAGTATGATCTTGACACAAAAGTTTCACAATTTGAAAATGATTCTGAAATGTTGTTAGTTTTGTATAAAAAATCTGAAATTCAAGAATTTATGATTGAACCGTTACCCTACTATGAGCCTATTTTTTTTACTTATGATCTAAAACCTTCTCATCAAAATTATCTGATGAATCGTGGTTCTTGGGATTATTCTATGAGTAACACAATACTTTGTTTAGATGATTTAGTTCCAATTCAAAAAAAATCTAACGATAGTTTTGCTTGTGTAAAACCACAAACTGCTGAGAAATTAATTGAGAGAGGATGGGCAAGATCATGAAATTCCCAATTTTAGCCTCAAAATTGTTGTTTATACGGTAAATATCTGCTATAGAAACCACTTTATCTTTAAACAATTTTCTTGATTTATGAATTTCAAAAATAAACTAGTTCTAATTACTGGTGCATCATCTGGGATTGGTAAAGAATCTGCAATAGAATTTGCTAAATTGGGAGCTAACATAATTTTAATTGCCAGAAGAAAAGATAAACTGGAGCAAATTGCAAATGAATTAAAAAAATTTCATGTATTAACATTGGTTTACCAGTGTGATGTTTCAAAAAAAGATCAGGTAAAAGAAATGTCACAACTAATCTTTGAAAAATTTGATTCTATTGATATTTTGGTTAATAATGCTGGTTTTGCAATATATGGCTCTGTTTCTGATCTTTCTATTCGTGATATTGAATCTCAAATGGAGACAAATTATTTTGGAATGGTATATTGCATCAAAGAATTTCTCCCATCAATGTTAAAGAAAAAATCTGGTCATATAGTTAATGTTGCTTCTGTTGCTGCAAGCTTTGGTTTACCTGGAATTGCTTCGTACTGTGCATCTAAATTTGCAATGTTAGGATTTTCTGAAGGTCTTAAACATGAATTAAAAGATACTGGAGTTGGAATTACTGTTGTAAGTCCCATAATGGTACGAACTAACTTTTTTGATCATTCATCCTTTGAAAAAATGCCAAAATATTCACCTACATCACTTGATCCTAAAACTGTAGCAAAATCAATTATCAAAGCTGCAAATTCTTCAAGATTAGAAATTGTTGTACCGTCAGTAGTACGTGGAGCTATATGGCTGAAAACCTCATTTCCATTTTTCATAAATCCAATAATAGGAAAATCCTTCAAAAAGCAATTGGATTCAACAAAGAAGAATTAAGTTTATTCTTCTAAATCGTCTGAAGCATCACTAGAGCCTACATCTAACAATTCTAATGATTTTAAATCAAATTGATAAATTGCCTTCATATCAATTTCTTTTTCTTTTTCTAAATAATCTGAAACTTTTTTGCTTAATGGTGCTTTGTGCTGATCAAAAACAAATTCATAAACTTCGCCTTTTACTAAATCATCAATCTTAATTTTTTTTGAAATATCCATGGTAACTATATGTCGTCCATCCTCTACAGGATCATACAACTGTACATCAATTTTGTTGTCCTCATAATAAAATTCTAGAATATATCCTGATTTTTTCATCTCTTGAGGTTTCTTAAATTTTGCATTTTGAATTTCATCTGTAACCCAATCAGGAATATCGTCTTCTTTCTTTTTTACCATACTGAACCACTCTAGCTTTCTGCTTTTTCTTTTTTACTTTTTGACCACCATTCAAGATAATCATCATGTTTATCATCTCTAGTTCTTTCTCTTTGATTTAACTTAAATCTGATATCTGAAATTTCTTCTCTTGTTGCATATAATCCACATCGCTTACAAATGAAATGCCTTCTATTTTTTTCATCCATCTTCATTGGAATATCAATTTCATCAAATAATTTGAACAATGCATCTCTGCTTCTGTCTTCTTCTTCTGGAAAATCTTCAATATACTTGGCTTCTATTTTCTTTTTCTCTCTTGATGTACATTCTGGACAGTTAGGCACTGCTGATTTTGCTTAATTTTTTCCATAAAAGCGTTCCCACATAATATGTTGATCGTCATTAATCTGACACGCGGATTTTTTCATCATCCCTTGCGGTCCGTTCGCCCATCGAAATCCCGCGTGCCAGATGAGCAAAATTCTTAAAATAATCTATTATCTCTTTTCTTCTAACATTTCAGATGCAATTTTTGCTGAATTTTCTGCTCCATTAGGAACAAAATTTTTTGAAAATTCATTCAAATTTTCCTCAAATGCTTCATAATTTTTCTTAATTTTGGAAATTGCGTCAATTACTTGTGATGTTTTAATAGCTAGTAATCCTAAATTCTTTTTTTGTGCCCACAAAATGTTGTTTGTATGTTCATCATAAATTGGAATTCCAATAACTGGTTTTGATTTTCCGCCCATAATCTCACCCATTACTGTATGTGAACCATTAACGACTGCATATTTACATAAATTCAGTATTGTATCTTTTTGATTCTCAGATAGAAAACCAATATCAATTTGTATCCAATCTATTTTTTTATCTAGTGCTTCTGAAATTGAATATTTTTTATCGTTTTTACCTGTTACAGAATCTATGTTTGATTCATTTCTTGCATGTGAAATAATTCTTTTTTCATTTATCATTTCTTTCTGATGAAATACTTTTTCATATCTCTGACCAGTTCCATCATTTGTAGATTTGTTTCCAGTTCTCATCCAATACCCAAATTCATTATCTTCAACTAGTTTTTCAAGATCAGTTTTTTCTTCATTTAAAATTTTATTGCTAGTGAAATGTCCTACATAGATAACTTTCTCTTTGACTTCATTTGTGAAATTTAGATTATATTCACACATTGTATATGGAGGTGGAGAATCTGCAACTAGAATTTTTGAAGCTTTTGCAATTTGTTTTGCAATAAAAATTAATGATGGGTAAAGATATGCTCTTGAATTGTATAATTTTGGCCTAAATTGATTTGTGACAAATAAACTTGGAATGTTTCGATTTTTTGCTAAAATATTTGAACCCATATCTCCATCATTTATTACCAAATCAAATTTTTCTTTATTGTAGAGTTTTCTTTCCTCTCTCAAATAATTTGCAATTTGTCTTACTAGTGGTGGGTTTTTTGAAATTGGTAATAACAGATTCATTAAAGACATAGTCACACTTGGACCAAACTTTCCATCAATTGGAGTTGGCATCAATATCTCATGAATTTTCTCTTTTTGATCCGGAAATTTCTTTAATAATTTTTCATAAACATGATCCTTACTTGAAAAATGAACTTCAAATTTTTCTTTTATATGATCTTCTAGTACTTGATTAAGTCTCATCATTCTAGAATAATGGCCACTTCCCCAAGGATAGATGAATTCTCCTATTTTTAGCATAACATAAAACCAATTGTACAGTTTAAATTCTCAGTGATTCTCTTCAAATGAATCTAAAATATCATGAACATTGTTAGGTCCCACTTTAATTGAAATCATTTTCTTTGTTTTGAGAGCGTTATCTACTTCTTTTTTTGCATAAATGGGAACTTCATTTGTAGTAATAGCGATAATACTTTTTAGTTTTTTGAGATTCCTTTCTAGCCCAATCTCTTTTGCATCATTAAATAAACTAGAATCTACTCCAGCAAGTGGCATAATTGGAATTTTCTTTTTTTCAAAAATCTGTTTTAGTGAATTATCAATAAAATTTGAAGAAAATATCAATGATGATAATGCTATTGATATTCGTGTGTTTGAGCACTGTAACATTATTTGTAAAATTGAATTTACATAAATCAAATAATTTTTAATTCCGGTTGGCCTGATTTTTAACTCATAGAATTCTAATTCAACATTATCTTGTGCAAGTCTTGGTAAAATCTGATTAATCATTTTAGCTAGATTCATCAATTCAGATTTTTGTCTATAACATACTATTATTTTTACATCATTTCCCTGTTTAATGGTTTCAAAACATGATACAGCAGATAATTCATCATATATTGCACAAATTGTTTTCTCCTTTTGTATTTCATATGGAATACCATCATTACCCCTGTCTGAGAAAATACAGATGTATGCATTATTTTTTGTTAAATAAGAATACAGCAATTTATCATAATTTTCATCAGTTCCAGGATGAGCTCCAAGATTTTGTTTCTTTTCAATAATACTTGATGTTGCAGCGATTTCAACATCTTTAGTAAGAAATCCTTTCGATGTTCCTTCAACTTTGACTAGAAATTTTTCCCCTTTTAGTAGTAGATTTCCACCTATAGATGTAATCTCTGTAACAATATTTTGAAAATCATTTTTTGTCTGTCTTGCAATTGCTATTTTTTCAACTCCAAATAATAGATTGATTGCAGATGATGCAAAGACAGGATCATTTGCATCAACTAAAATTATATCATCATCTCGTTTGACTGATTTGAATTGCTGTTTTTTTATCTTTAAAATTTTTTTAATGTTTGTAATTAATAATGGGATTTTATATTTTGAAAAAATAGTTGGGAAAACTACAACATATGATTTTTCATCCATATTTTTTAAATTGAAATCTACTTGTTTATAATTTAGGATAAAATTTCGGGTAATCAATATAAAACAAATACTATATGTGAAAATGTGGTTCAATTTACACAAGAACAAATAGATGATTTAAACTCTAAAATTCATACAACAGAGGGTGCACTTGAATGGGTTTCTGATAATCTTCATCCAAAGGTTGCAAAAGCCTCTAGCTTTGGTGCTGAAGATGCTGTAGTAATGGATATCATGTTAAAAATTAATCCAAAATTTCGATTCTTTACATTAGATACAGGACGACTACCCCAAGAAACCTATGACATTATAGATATTGTAAGTAAAAAATACAACATTTCAATCGAAGTTTTATTCCCTGATACAAAAGAAGTTGAAGAAATGGTTAAAGAAAAAGGAATGAATCTATTCTATGAAAGTATTGAGAACAGAAAACAATGCTGTGATATTCGTAAAGTTCATCCAATGAACAAAATGCTAAAGACTTTGGATGGTTGGATTACAGGATTAAGACGAGAGCAGACAAAAAATCGTGAAAATGTTACAATGTTTCAACTAGATCATGGGCATGGTGGAATTTTAAAAATTAATCCAATAATTGACTGGACTTGGGATCAAATTCAAGAATATATCAGAAAGAATGATCTACCCTACAACAGTCTTCTTGACAAAGGCTATCCTAGTATTGGATGTGAGCCATGCACAAGAGCAATAAAACCTGGAGAAGATATTCGTGCAGGAAGATGGTGGTGGGAACAAGGAGGAAATAAAGAGTGTGGCCTTCATATAGACCCTGAATAGAGAAATATTATGTCAGAAAATAACTCAATTAAGCCACATGGTGGAATTTTAGTAAATAGAATCACCAAAGTAGATCCTACGGGATTATTCTCAATTACAATTACTGAAGATCTTGCCAATGATGTTGAAAATATTGCAGATGGAATATTTAGTCCACTTGAAGGATTTTTAGGTAAACAAGACTTTGAAAGCGTTGTATCACGAGGAAGACTTGCAAATAATTTAGCATGGACCATTCCAATAGTATTAGATGTTGATGAACAAACTGCTTCTAAAATGAAAGATGCAAAAGATGTGTTGTTAAAAAATCCAGATGGAGTTGGAGTTGCAGTATTACACGTCGATGAAATCTATTCTTTTGATAAAGAAAAAACTGTTCAGGGAGTATATGGAACAAATGATAATTCTCATCCAGGTGTTGCAAAGACAATGTCAATGCAGGATAACTTGGTAGGCGGAAAGATTGATTATATTCAAAGACCAAATGATAGTGAAATTAGAAACAACAGACTAACACCAAATCAAACTAGAGACGCCTTTGCCAAGGCAGGCTGGAAGACTATTTGTGCATTTCAAACCAGAAATCCCCCACACGTAGCACATGAAATGCTACAAAAAACATCTATTACAACTCGGGATGGAGTATTTGTAAATCCAATTATTGGAAAGAAAAAGTCAGGTGATTTTGTTGATGAAGTTATTGTAAAATGCTATGAAACCATGATAAAATCATACTATCCAGAAAACAGATGTATGCTTGGAACTTTACATACTGAAATGAAATATGCTGGTCCAAAAGAGGCAATCCATCATGCAATTATGAGACAAAACTATGGATGCACGCATATCATTATTGGACGAGATCATGCAGGTGTTGGAAAATTTTATGATCCATTTGCAGCACAAAAAATCTTTGATGATTATCCAGAATTAGAAATATCTCCAGTATTTTTCCCACCATTTTTTTATTGTAGGAAATGTCTAACGTATACAACCCCAAAAGCATGTCCACATGGAGATGATGATAAGGAGCAAATTAGTGGAACTAAACTAAGAGAAATGATTCAAAATGGACAAGCACCTTCAGAATTTATTCTACGACCAGAAGTAGCTAAAGTGATTTTAGATCATCCAAAACCATTTGTTGATTAGCTTTTTATTCAATCAAATTTGTTCTAGCTTGTGAAGTATCTATTTGTAATTTTGTTATTGGGATTTTTTTACACTCCTGTATTTGCACAGGAATTAACAAATCCATCATTACTTTTGGATACAATTGATATTCCTTCAGATGAATTTAATCGAATCTTTCGAGAAGCTCCAGTAGTATTTCTAGATGATGTTCATGCTGTTAGCTGGCAAGTAACTATTGATAACAATTTACTATATGCAAATCCAAATGGAAATGCAGTTCTTAGACTATATGATGCAGAAACTCATGATGAGTTTATTGAAGTTGGTATGGGATCTAAACCTGACAACAAGTTTTGGGTAGCAGTTCAAACTCCAAAAGAAGGATACATCGTAGTTCACAAAGATCTTGATAGAGGCTGGTATCCACAAGCAAAATCTATCATATCATACACTGATAGAGCAGGACTAACAGTGAATAATGGAGCAAGAATTGTAGTCACCAATTTGGATATTGGTACATTTGCAATTGATTCGTATTCAGTATATGGAAAGGAAAGTTCTACTGATCCTCCTGCAGTAAACTCTGGAAGTATGATTATAGAATTTCTTTCTGGTGATCCTGCAAAGAATGCATTTGCTATGTTTCCATTTTACATGGCAGCAGGTGTTGGAATAATTGTAGGGGTATTATTTCTAACTAAGAAGCGTTCTTAGTTTTGTAATATTTACAACTTTTTTTAATCTTACATACATTACACATTGGTGAAATTGGTTTGCAAATATTTTGTCCATACATTACAAATGTATCATTAATATCAATCCAATATTTTTTTTTAATTTTCTTCATCAATTCTTGTTCTGTTTCTTCGGGATTTTTTGTATTTACTAATCCTAATCTATTTGATATTCTATGAACATGAATATCTACTGGAATAGCTGGCTTTTCAAATGCATAAACGAGTACACAATTAGCTGTTTTTCTTCCAACACCTGGTAGCTCAACCAATGTATCTAGATCATCTGGAACTTTACCTTTGTATTTTTTATCAATAATTTTTGCAACCTCGATTATTCTTTTAGATTTTACATGATAGAATCCAATTGATTTTATTATTTTTTCCACATCTTTTATTTTGGCCTTTGCAAGTTCTTTTGGATTTTTATATTTTAAGAATAATGCTTTTACTGCTTTTGTTGTTGCTTCATCTTTAGTTCTAGCTGAAAGTATTGTTCCAATTAGAATACTAAATGGACCAGTTTCAGCATCATGAAGATCTTGTAATGCTGTAATTCTTGGTGGCTTTACAGCATTCATAGTGTCAATCATTCCACGAAGAATTTTTTCCATTCTCAACAATCTACCTACAAGTATTATAACTGTAATATCAAAGATTTATCATTGGAACTTACTAAAGAAGAAGAATCTGCACTAAAAGGCGAACAGGGAGAAATTATGCAGATGGCATATAGAATTTTGGTAGCGACAGGTGAGGCAACTGATGCTGAGAAACTAATTCCAATTAAGTGGGCTCACCTTTCTGGTGTAAATTATAATACAATTGGAGATGCAGGTGAAGAATTTCTATCAAGCATTAGCAAAGATGCTCGAGTTTCAGTAAAAACTACTCTTAATCCAATGGGATTTGATATTGATAATGTTGCAAACTATGGATTAGACGAAAATTTTATTTCAAAACAACTTTCTATTAGAAATTCATATGAAACAATGGGAGTAATCCCTTCGTTTTCATGCATTCCTTATGAAATTTTTGAGATCCCAAAAGATGGAACCCAAGTTGCATTTGCAGAATCCAATGCTGCAATTCATGCAAACTCTTTTGATAATTTAAAGACAAACAAGGAGAGCGCCTTTAGTGCACTTGCAAGCGCTATTGTTGGAAAAAGTCCATATTCCTCAATAAGAAAAGATGATTCCCCAAATATTACAATTAACATGAAAGTAAAAAATCCAAATGAATTAACATATGGTATGTTAGGATTTTTTGCAGGAAAAGTTGGAGATATTTCTGTAAATATTTCTGGTCTTGCAGAGATGGATAAAAGACAATGTAAAGCAATGTGTGGTGGAATGGGAACATCAGGAACATGTGCAAAATTTAATTTTGGAGATGGTGATTCTGATTGTGAAAAAGTAGATTTTGATGAAAAAGAGATGCAAAATGTACATGATGAGCTAAATACTGCAGAAAAAGGTGATTTGATTACTTTGGGTAGTCCTCAATTGGGGTTAGATGAGATTTCTGATCTTACAAGTATGCTAAAGGGCAGATCTTTTCAAAAGCGTTGTATGGTATTTTTACCTAGAACTGTAAAGGAACAAGCAAAAAAAATTGGTTACACTACAGAACTTGAACGGGCAGGATGTGAAATTCTTTCTGACTGTTGCACGTGTTTGACTCCTTTAATAAATAAAGAAAATATTGATGCAGTTACTACTAATAGTATTAAAGGTGCATTTTATCTTAAAAATTCTAACGGTGTAGATGTAAATCTAAAATCTTTATCGCAAATAATACAAGATGAAACAAGATGAATAAAATTTTAGTAGCTGGAAAAGTAGATGGTACTGTTTTAAAATCTGAGAAACCAATTAATTTTCTTGGAACTGTTGATAAGAAAACAGGAATAATAAGTGATAGCAATCATGAACTTTATGGAAAATCAATCAAGGATGTTATTCTTATTTTTCCTTCAGGAGTAGGCAGTAGCGTTGGTGCGTATACAATTTATTCAATAAAATCAAATAATTCAGCACCTCTTGCAATGATATGTCAAAAAGCAGATCTTACAGTAGCTACTGGTTGTGCACTAGCAAATATTCCATTAATTACAATTTCAGATAAAGAATTCAATGCTATTAAAAATGGAATGAAAATATCCCTTGATACTGATTCTAATCTAATTCAGTATCAGTAAACTTTTCAATTTCTAAATCTCCTATAGAGACTTCTTTAATTTGGCTTTTCCCTGATGGTAAAACTCGAACAAAATCGTCAAGATTAATTTTTCTTGCAATATCTTCATACATTTTTAAAAACTCAATTCGTATTTTTTTTGCAGTATCAACCATCTCTGATCCATGTGGTTCAATTACTGCATAACAAATAGAATTTCTTTTAATTGGTTCTGGTGGACCACATGTTAAAACATAATCATCATCTTGTGGAATTATCCCAACTGCAAGTTTGAGAGTATCTGATTTAATAAAATTTCTTTGTCCCTCAATTGTAAATGATCCTTTAGGTAGAAATTCTCCACTAGGAGCAGATTTTTTTACTTGTTCTGGATTAATCCAAAAAGCACTAACACCATACATCCCTTCTTTCCATGCCCTGCTAAAACAAACAGTAGCATGTGCAACTTCATTCATGCTTCTATCTGGAGCATTTTGTGCCTCTTTTAGAATAAAAAATGGAGAACCAAAAATGTCACCGTGAAATATTTTATCATTTTTTACCAAGTGTTTTCTAACTACTGCAGAGTTTGATGCAGCATCTCTTCCACCAATTGCTAGTAAACCATCAGATGTAAAGAACCATCTGTATCTTTCATACCAGTTTTTCTTTCTAATCTCTGAAATCATGCTGATATCTTTTTCAGCTTCTGTTTTGTTTTGTAATTTCTCAAGCTTTTTCAATGTCTTTTCTTTGATAAATTCAATTGATTTTATTGCACCAGATTGTTTTTTTGCTTCATTAAATAATACAGATGCAATTGATTGAAGTGAAGATTTTGTATTGATTTTTATTTTTTCATCTTGAATTACAATTAAAGAAATTCCTTTTTCTGTAATTAATTTTGCATTATTCTTTGATAAAATTTCTTCTGCTTTACTATCTTCTATTGATATTATTCCATGTGAGACCATTTGATAAAGAGAATTTGCCACATTTGTAATGTTTCTTGATCTTTCTTTTACTGTTTCAATTGCTTTTTCTTGCTCAGATATTTGAGTCTGAAGTTCTTTAATTTTTTTATCAGAGCCACTTGATTGAATTGATTTTCCTTTCTCAACTATGTTTTCAGTAAAAACTGTATCTAATCCTTCAATGAAGCTGTTGACATTTGTTATTTCTCCTTCTAGTTTTCCTAATCTTATTGGAAGAACTTCTACTTTTTCATTTCTAACTATTACTGGTTCATGATTTCCTGACACTATATCTGAAACAATCTTTTTAGTAGTTTCAAAAATCCTGTTTATTTCTTCAGGTGTTAATAGATTGCCAATTTTTTTACCGTCAACATTTACAATTTCAAATACCCCTTCGACATATTTTTTTGGTAAACCCAAAGTTCTCCCAAACCATTTGGCGCAAACCAATTCAGTTGTTTTAAGTCCATCAAAATCTGTTTCTGATATGTTAAAGATATCTAGTCCGCTTGTTGGTGGCTGTGCATATTCTAAACCTACAGCGAGCTTTCTATGTCTGACTTCTATAGAGTGCTGTAATGCAAGAATCTTCATTTCGTTATTACAAAGTAGTATATTACCATCTCCAAAAAATTCCCCTACTAAAACAAACTCTTTTCCAAATCCTTCAAATGTAAAATATGCAATTCTTTCTGCACCAATCTGTTCAATTTTTTTTAATTTTAATCGTAATAGATCACTGCGTAATCTTTTGAGTAGTCTGTTGGGTTCTATTTGATCGATTTTTACTTTGGTCAACCATACACCTGATGTTGAAATCATCATGAAAAGATCACTTTTCTCAGTATGATGAAGCTTGAAGAGGATACTGTCTTTTGTAATGCCGTAAATATTACTAATGTAATAGTCTTGGACTTGCTCTGAAATTTGATTTACCAAGTATCGTAGTTCTATTCCAGATAATGTCATGAATATGCTATTTTATATCTAAAATTATACCCTTGCTATGATGTGCTCAAGCTTTGACCAAAGATATTAAACATGGTTTACCCGAGTCACGCTAGAAATTTACCATGGCGAAATTCAAAAAGAAAAAATCTGCTCCTACTACTGGACCTGAAGATTCTAAAAAAGAATCTGTAAATGAGAATCCAGTTGATGTTCCTGAAACAGAAAAATCTGAGCCTGTTGCAGATAATTCATCGACTGATCCTCCAGTTAGTGTAGCTGAAAAAAGTGAAAAGGATAGAAAATTAAATAAATTATTTTGGATGCGAGTTGCATTGGCAATTATTGCAGGAACTACTGCGACTTTTATCTTTGAAGATATTGAGGGTGAAGATAGAAGATGGGCATCAATTGCATTTATGATTATAATATTCTTTGGAACAATTATAGTTGCAAAGGGGATGAAAATGCAACTACCATCATCAGATAGAAAGAAAATTGTTACTCAAGCTATTGGCAGCTATGTATTTTTGTATTTGTTTACTTGGATTGTAACTTATACGCTAGTTCATTCTGGAAGTGTTTCTAGCGGGATTAATCTCTAAACACAAAAACGATTAGATATGTGGGATTTTAAAACACCTGGAATTCCTGATGAACATTTTGAGAGAGCAGAAAAAGTTCCAATCACAAAAGAAGAAGTAAGAACTATTCAAATTAGTAAAGCTCGATTAAAACCGGGTCAAACTGTTTATGATATTGGTTGTGGAAGTGGATCAATATCTGTTGAAGCTGGACTTCAAGTTGAATCATCAGGAAAAGTATTAGCAATTGATCATGATGAGAATGCAATAGAATTAACTAAAAAGAATATTCAAAAATTTGGCCTTTCAAATATTTCAGTAATATTTGGTGATGCAAAAGAAAAGATAAAAGATCTTGAACCAGCTGATGTCATAATAATTGGAGGAACAGGTGGCGATACAAAAGATATAGTTGAACTATCTGAGAATAAACTAAAGTCAGGAGGTAGAATTGTAATTGGAATTATTTTAATTGAGACACTTTATTCAGTATTGCAAATTTTAGACAAATTACAGTTTGAATCAATAGATATTACTCAAGTAACCATTTCAAAGAGTAGAAAGACTAGTACTGGAACTATGATGCTTGCAAGAAATCCAGTAACTATAATTTCTGCCACTAGAGTCTAATCTAGATATTTAATTGGGAATAACGTCTGATTTTTTATGCCTGGATTAATTGGAATTGGAGTGGGTCCTGGAGATGTTGATCTGCTAACTGTCAAGGCTGTAAAGGCAATTCAGAATGCAGATATCATCATGTGTCCAGCTTCCAATGAGGAAAGACCTAGCATTGCTTTTGCTGTTGTATCACCAATTATTGATAAATCTAAAAACCAAAAAATTGTAAAATTAATTTTTCCAATGACTAAAGACAAAGATATTCTGGAGGAAACATGGAAAAGAAATGCAAAGATAATGGCTGAAACTGTATTGACTGGAAAGAATGTTGTTTATCTTACTGTAGGTGATCCTTTCTTGTATAGTACTTGGATATACATGCACAAGGATCTAAAAGAAAATTACCCTGATATGGAAATTAGTGTAATTCCTGGAATTGTTTCGATGTTTACATTTGCAGCAAAAGTTGGTGTTAGTGTAGCTGAAGGTGCAGAAAAAGTTGCAATTATTCCATCTTGTTATGATTTATCAAGTGTTAAAGAGATTGCAAAACATTCTGAATCAATGATATTTCTTAAAGATGGAAGATATTTTGATAAAGTTATTGAAGTTCTAAAAGAGTCTGGATTTCCGGATAATTCTATATTTGCAATAGGACAAGATCTTGGAACAGACCATGAAATTATTAGAAAAATGACATTAGGTGAAGTAAATGATGATACATTAACTACAAAATATTTCTCAATATTGGTGGTAAAACGTGTCTGATGTATTCTTTGTAGGGTGTGGACCTGGTGATCCCGAACTAATTACAGTAAAGGCAAAAAAATTAATCCAAAAAGCAGACGTTGTAGTTTATTCCGGTTCTTTGATTCCTGAACCGATCTTGAAACTTTGTAAAAAGGGAAAATTATTTGATGCAGCAAAACTAGTCAGAGAAGAAATTTTTGATTTACTATACAAGAATGCAAAAAAAGACAAACTTGTTGTAAGGCTGCATGATGGTGATCCTTCAATTTATGGTGCAATCAAAGAACAGATTGATAATTTAGAGAAAAAAGGAATAAAGTCTACAGTTGTACCTGGAGTAACTGCATTTTTAGCCTCAGCTGCAGCCCTTGGAACTCAACTAACACTTCCTGGAGTTACTCAAACCATAATTGTTACAAGAGCAGAATCACGAACCAAAGTTCCAAAACATGAAAGAATATCTGAGCTATCAAAACACAAAGCAACATTGATCTTTTACCTTAGTGTACATTTACTTTCTAAATTAGTTAAAGAAGCAATTCAAGGTGGATACAAAAAGACAACACCTGTAGCTGTAGTTTTTAGAGCAAGCTGGAAGGATCAAAAAATTGTAAAAGGAACTCTTGAGAATATTACAAAAAAAGCCAAAGATGAAAAAATTACTAGAACTGCAATTATAATAATCAGTGATGTGATTGATCCTGAAACATACGAGTATTCAAAATTATACGACAAAAACTTTAGCCATGGCTATAGAAAGAAAAAATAAAAAATAGATTTAGACGTCTATGGACCTACTACGTCTGAACCATCAATTGTAATGTCCCAGTTGACAGTTAACTGATCACCTGGATTCATGACAACGTTTGATGGAAAGTTTTTCAATGCAAATACTCCTCTATCAGCACCAAGTGCTGTTTGATTAAACAAGCCTGCTGAACTGATTGTATTTCCAGATTGTGTTGCTGCTGCAGAATATGTGAATTGGTTTGAAATTCTTTGGACTGCAGGATCGGAATCAGCTGTTGAGTTTGTAAATGTACCCAAAGTACCAGCTATTGCATTTAATCCATCACCCACTGTGACTTCGTTAGGAAGTATTGTATTCAGAGTAGTATCTGCTAATGCAGTAGTACCGTTACTGATTCCAATAACTGTATATTTTCCTAAAGCAGTTGCGGTACCAGCAGTACAACCACTGTTCTGTCCAAAGAGTAACATGGCAGTACAGTTTCGTCCATCATTTACAATTGCATTATCTGTTTGTTGATATGAAAGAATGTTTCCTTCACTATCGGTGTGTATGACTTCAATATGTCCTAGTATACTTCCACCTTCTGAATAAGAAGATGCTGTATTACCTTGCAATTCAATTGTACCATCTGAAAAGTTTAATCCAACCATTCCGACGGCAAATGTGATTGCTACTAACATACCAATGCCTGTTGTGTTTTTCATTAAAATTATATTACAAAATTGATTTATAGGCATTCTGGTAAATTTTTCTAAATAATAGTTCCAAATCGGATCATTTCTAGAATTATTATCCACCTGAAACTCCTACTGATTCATCCAATCCTATAGTAAATTGTTTAGGCTTATTTTTCATCACTTCCTCAAGAGAAATTTCATCAATTTCTTCCTCAAGAGAAATTTCACTAATATTTTCTAAATAATTTCCTGAAACCACTAAAATACCCATACCAATAATAATTGCTATTGATACTCCGATTATGATTCCTTTATTCATAATTTTTTTTAGTTTACTCTAGTATAAAAAGAATAAAAAATTTTTCTACTAGCTAAATGAATAATCAAATTAATGAAAAATAAAATCAAACTATTTGGGATTTTCTTTATTGTTTTTTTCTTTTATGTGTACTTTGATAACGCATTTGCAGAAGATTCTATTTTGATTTCTCTTTCATCTGATTTAGATGAATTAATCTTTGATGGAAAGTGGACAGATTCCTCTGAATGGAAAAAATCAAGTTATAATTGGCTAAAATTTGATGATGGAACTGAGATTCATTTAAGAACAGCACACCAAGAAAATTTTATCTATATTCAAATCAATGCAGCCTCTGACATAAGTATTAACAAAGGTTCAGATAGTGCTATTGTTTGTTTTGATACAAAAAATGATAAAACCACTATTCCGCAATCAGATGATTACTGTTTTTCAACAACTCTAAACGGAAAAACTTCATTTACATATCAAGGAAATTACATCCCTGCAGTAAACGGTCACTTTACCAAAATCATCAATGATAAAAATTTTGTTGCTGTTGGATCCACCTCTGATAAATATGATAGATACAACAAAGTCCCACATGCAAGTTATGAATTTAAAATTCCCTTAGATGTATTAGGTCGTTCTGATAATTATGGATTCTATCTTTCAGTTTTTGATGCAGACAAACAAACTCATTATTCATGGCCATATGATATAAAAAAACAAAGTTTGATTTCTATTTCAAGCCCAAGTCAATGGGGAAACTTAGTTTCACCTGACAAATCAATTCCTGAATTTCAATTTTCATTTTTACTGTTTTTTATAATTCCAATATTGATAACTTTCACTTTTCTCATAAAATCCAAATTTACAAAAGAAGATTTTCTAATTTCTAAAACATCTTGACAATATCAAAAATATTGGTGCCTAGAATCTATTATTGTTAATTAAAAATTAATAACCACTAATTTTTCCCATTTAATCAAATGACTATTGAGAATAGGAATAAAAATAGGCCTCAAATTTCAATTATTATTCCGACATATAATGAGTCACAAAATATTCTAAATATCTTAAAATCTATTGGGGATATTATTCCAAAAAATATTTTCACAGAAGCAATTGTTGTTGATGACAATTCCCCTGATGGAACAGGTAAAATTGTAGAGGACTATCTAAAAAGCGTCAAAAAAATCGCTGGATATACAGTAAATATTATTCACAGGACAACAAAAAATGGCTTAAGTTCGGCAATTTTAAGTGGGATTCAACGGGCAACCGGTGACACTATAGTTGTAATGGATAGTGATCTTTCTCATCCCCCACAAATTATTCCAAAAATGATTGAAACACTAAAAAAATATCAATGTGATATGGTAATTGCATCTAGATATATTACTGGCGGAAAAATAAATGGATGGAATAAAAAACGTAAGTTGTTAAGTAAGATTGCAACAGTTATTGCAAAGAAAGGCCTTGGTGTAAAAACAAATGATCCGATGTCTGGATTTTTTGCATTTAGAAAAGGAATATTGAAAGGATTAAACTTTGATGCAATAGGTTACAAATTACTATTAGAAATTCTAGTTAAAAAAAGAGGTATTACTATCAAAGAGATTCCATACACTTTTCAAAATAGAACATTAGGTTCAAGCAAATTAGATTCTTCTACAATTGTTGATTATATTAAATCAGTTTGGAAATTGTATCACTCTGATAAATCTGACAACAACAATGAAAAACGAAATTCTGTTAAGTTTTTCTCCAAAGCTGGTAGATTTTATACAATTGGAGCGTCAGGATTTGCAATAAATTATATTATTTCGTTAATGCTTTCTGGTGGAGTTACAGAGATTTGGTATCTACATGCAAATATTTTAGGAATAATTGTATCAATGACATCAAACTTTATTTTAAACAAATGGTGGACATTTAACGATAGAGACTTTTCATTCAAAAAAACAATTTCTCAATTTTCAAAATTCATTATGTTTAGTTCGTTTGGTGCGTTAATCCAACTTGGTGTAGTATTTTCATTAGTTGATAATTACAATTGGGTATATACAACCGCATTAGGAGTTGGAGTTCTAACTGGAGCTTTTAGTAATTTCATTTTAAATAAAAAATGGACGTTTAAAGAAAAGATTTGGCAATAAAAATCAAAATGATTTTACTTGTAATAATATTATCAATATCTGTTATAATCATTTTGACACAACTAAATGAAATGATTTCTGAGGAAGAAAATGATTTTACTAATATTCAATATTTTGACTTCGAAATTGATTTTAAAAATTTTGATATGGTAGAATTACCTTTTGATTCTATTTTTATAATTAAAGGAATAAGAGATGATTATATTCTTGATGAAAATATTCAAAAATATCTTAAACTCTCCTTTGAATTCGATGACAAAAATTTATCGCAATATAATGAATTGTTTAACACTGATGAAAAAACAATTGTAATATTTCCTATTTTTACTGCTAGTGCATATAATTCACCTGGATTTTATGATTATTATAATGAAAGATGTGATGAATCTTGTCTTACTGTTCCAATAAAATTGATTTTACGAGCAGAAATTGGTGGCAATGGTGCTCAAATTCTTAAACTTCTAAATTATAAATTTCTAAGTGACATTGATATTGATAAAAATCCTAACATATTGAAAAATTTTGATAAAGTTATTTTATTACATAACGAGTATGTTACAAAAACACAATTTGATGCTATTACTTCACACCCAAATGTTGTTTATCTGTATCCAAACTCATTGTATGCTGAAGTAAAAACAAATTATGAACAAAATACTATTACTTTGATAAGAGGACATGCATACCCTGAAAATGATATTGATAACGGATTTGATTGGGAATTTGATAATACAAGACCATATGAATTTGATAGAGATTGTGAAAATTGGGAATTTTATGAAATTGACAACGGTAAAATGCTAAATTGTTTTCCTGAAGAGCAACTTTTTGAGAATGCTTCATTATTAAAAGCACTAAAAGAACTTTAAAAAAAATTAAAAATAAGAAACGTTCGTCTTTTCTACTCTACTCAAACGTTGTTGTAGAGCTTTGAGACGAAAGTCCAGTTGAAGATGGTACAGATGGGAATTTGTCTCCTATCTGTTGCTCAGCTACTGCAGATGCTTCTTGCAAAATCTTTTCAGTTTCTTCACTTGAAACATCAGATTCCATACTAAATGAATCTCCTGCCAGGGAATCCATCATTAGTCCATTAAGTGTCTGGGTCATACTGTTCAATTCTGAATCAGCTTCTGGCATGAATCTTCCTAGTGATGACTTCAATCCCTTCATTGTTGACATCGCTGGTCCAATTGCTACCATAGCATCACCAAGATCATGAATAGTTGTCAGTCTTAGTTGGACTTGTTCTAATGACATTCTTGCATTGCCGAGCATCTTTGTAACCTTACGAATTTCAGCTAATTCGTTGGACAAAACTCTACTTGTGCTAGTATCATGTTGTTGCATTGCGGTTACCACTCGTTGAAAGAGTTGCGCATCTCTTTCGTGCAGCTTACCTAACATAGAGTCCATTTTTGATATTTGGACTTGTAGTTTGTTTACTGCAGTTTGAATTCGTGGTTTTAATGCACCTTGAGGCTTTACTGCTTCACGGAGTTTGCCAGTTACACTTTGGGTCTCTTGTCGAGCCCAAGTTTTATCGAAGTTTGGCATGGTTGATGATTTAGAAATTTAGTCTTAATGGACAGTGTAAATTTAGATCAGTTTTAGATTAAATTTAGCTAACAAAATCTAAATGATATTCAAATTATAATTCTGTCATAATGAAAATTGCTGTTTTTGATTCAGGTTTAGGCTCGATGACTATCATCAAACCAATACAAAAACAAATGAAATGTGATATAATTTACTTTGCTGATTCAAAAAACTTCCCATACGGAAAAAAATCTGTCCAAGAATTAATAAACATAACATCACAATCAATTACATCTCTTCAAAAATACTTTACACCTGATTTAATCATCATTGGTTCTAATACATTATCCCTCACATTAGATTCGTATCAAAAAAATATTCTAACTGTATTGCCACCAATAAATGAAGCAAAAAAGTTATCAAAATCTAAATGTATTGCTATATTAGCAACAGAATCTGTTGTAAAAAGCAATTTACTTGATAACTATATTAAAATTTTTAAAATAAATAATTTTAAAATAATTAAAATTAATGCATCAGCATTAGTAGAATTAGTAGAATATGGATATTTCTATTCAAATACTGAACTATGTATTGATATTATTGAAAAAACTCTAAGTTCAATTTTTATTAAAAATAACATAGATGTAGCAACTTTATCAAGTACTCATCTACCATTTCTTTTAAGATTTTTCAAAAAAGTATTTCCGAATATTATTTTTCTTGATCCTAGTCAATCATTAGCAATTAAATTGAAACAAAAATATTCGGATCATAATATAACGAGAAATACTTTACAAATATTCACTTCTGGTAGCATCAAATCACTTGAAAAAAAATTAAGATATATGAATATAAATAATAAAATTTCCAAATTTACAATTCAACAAACATAGCTCTACCATTTACAATTCAACAAACATAGCTCTACCATTTACAATTCAACAAACATAGCTCTACCATTTACAATTCAACAAACATAGCTCTACCATTTACAATTCAACAAACATAGCTCTACCATTTACAATTCAACAAACATAGCTTTCACTAACAAATTATTTTTTAGCTATTTTAAAAAATTAATAGTTAATTTTTGAAAAAATCTAAAATTCCATTTTGGTATCTATAAAATCTAAATATTCCATCATGGATCTGAACTTTTTAACATAATTCCTTGCTCCTTATGCTTTGATCTGACTAAATTTTATTGGATATGGCACTTGAATTTAGAACATCTGTAAACGTAAGTTTTACAAAAATTCATTTCTCTAGAGTTTTCTCTAATTCAATTCCATATCCTAAAATTTTTGGAGGTGAACAGTTCTGAAATCTTTAGCCATATCCATGTTTTTGATTTTAGTTCTGTCAACACTTTCATCTGGAACTGATTATGTCTTTGCACAATCAGCTCCAGAAAATTTTAAATCAGCTCCAGAAAATTTTAAATCAGCTCCAGAAAATTTTAGCATTTATTTGAATGAAAAAATTGGATTTACTGAAATTAAAAAAAAATTTGATGAATCAAAATCTTTTTCAGTTTCATTACATGAAAAAATTTCTGCATCATCAATGGAAGTTAAAGATCAAATTATTTTAGTGAAGCATGAATCTGATAGAAAAATAATGATGGAACGAATTTTTGATAGACAATCAAAATTCCAAATCGATAAATCAAAACTTTCCCAAATTGTTTTTCCATCAACATTAGATTATGATGATCAAAATCTTATTGGCGATCAAATATTATATGCCCATAATGATTTATCATTTGATAAATTATATGTTGAACTAAATAATTTAATTCCAAATATTTTTGAATCAGAAAAAATATTTCCAAATTTTATTAATTCAAACTATGACACTTTGATTCAAAATAATATTAAATTAGTAAATGATCAGGTTTTTGATCCTAATAATCCAATATTATTAATATTATTGATACCTTTTGCAGGTTTTGTCTTAATTCGTTACGATAATGAACAAATTAAATTTTATCAAATCAAACAATTTTTTACTTTAACTTTTGTTGTAATCCTTGTTGCATCAGCTGTTATAACTCCAATGTCAATCTCTTCATCTTATTGGGGATATGCATATGGTGAAATTGACAACAGTACAGAAATTATCCCACAATTACAAGATCCAGAAATAATTTATCAAGATAATGTTACAAACATTTCTCAATCTAATGATGATTTATTTGAACTAGATTTTTCTACATACGTATCGACTGAAACTCAATTAACTCAATCAAATAATCAAATGTCTATCTCTGATATTCTGAGCGTCACATTATCACAATTCATAGATAACACAACACCTGATTCAACTGATTTACTCTCAGCTGATTCAAACATCTCCATCTCTGATATTCTGAGCGTCACATTATCACAATTCATAGATAACACAACACCTGATTCAACTGATTTACTCTCAGCTGATTCAAACATCTCCATCTCTGATATTCTGAGCGTCACATTATCACAAT
>NZ_JBSWSP010000029.1:0-40118 GCF_054095825.1 Candidatus Nitrosopumilus sp. bin_68KS | reverse complement strand
ATTTTTGTATCTTTTGACATTAGTTTTAAATTTTCAAGAGACACTTGAATAATTGAAAGTGGATTTCGTATATCATGAGCCAATCTTGCAGATAGTTCACCTATAGTTACAAGTTTTTCTTGTTTTAGTAATTTTTCTTGAAGGTTTATTCGTGGTGTAATGTCTGTTCGGATTTCAACGAAATGATGTATCGTGTTTCCATCATAAATAACAGGAGTAATCACGGTTTTACCCCAATGAAGAGTGCCATCTTTTGATTTATTTTTTATTTCACCACTCCATGTGTTACCGGATTTGAGAGCATTCCACATATCTTCATAAAATGAAAAAGGATGGAATCCAGATTGTACAATTTTATGAGTCTTACCGATTAATTCATCTCGAGAATATTGTGAGATTTTACAGTATTGCTCATTGGCATATGTAATTACCCCATTAGGATCTGTTATTGTAACACTTGCAGAATTATCTAAAGCCTTTCTAAAATTTTCAAGTTCTTGTACAGATGATTTTACAGTATTTCCCATTTTAACAATATCATTTCTAAGACTGTCAAACTCATTTTTAGAATGAGTAGTAACAAGGTCGTATTGTTTATTAGAAATTTGAGAAGTTAATTGTTTCAACGAATTAACTTGTTTCGAAATATCAAATGAAATAATTAAAACAATAATCATAGATACTAATCCTAAAAGAATATTTAAAATTAAATTGGAATTAATCATTTGGGAAGAAATTGAATTTGCGTAATTTTGTTCTAGTTCTTTACCAGCAGTTTCCATGACATAATTTTTTTCCAATACATTTTGAAAGTTTTCATTAATCAAATCTAAATCTTGAACTAATTGTAAAACATCTTCATTTTTTTCTAAGTCTTTAGCACTAATAACAGCATCAGATGTTAATACAAACTCATCAAAGATATTTTTATAGTGATTGACATAATTATTCATCATATTTTTCATGGAGTCATCAGCTAAATCATAACCCAATGAATTTTTGGCAGGTACTAACTTCTCATAATCATGAACATTATTTAGAAAAACAGTTTGTGCATCTAAATAATCATCCTTTGTTTGTTCATTAGGAAAAATAACATAATAATGTACATGTCGATAGACATCATTAAAAGAATTTTCAATATCTCCCAGGATCATTAATGCAGGGATACTCATAAAATTATGATATTCAGATACAGTATTAATCTCAGAAGAGAGATAATTATTATAAGACTGACCTGCAACAAAAATTGCAATTATTAGTACTAGTCCAAGAGCTAATTTTGTACGAATCTTCAATTTACAGTTATCTGAAATGGATTAACTATCATTGTTAAACATTTTTCAAGTGATTAAAAAAATTAACAGATATCAAATTAATGAAAATTTATACACTTTTTTAAAAATATAAAATTCAATCACATATAGATTCAAGTATCATTCTAGCAGATAAATAAAATGTGAAAACATCTGAAAAGTATAATTTTTTATGCCTAATTTCCCACCTAAAATCATCAAATAGTTTTGGATTACCGTTATAAGCATCATTTAACTTTAGTAGAATATTGCCGGGAAGTTCAATTGGTCAGCGTCTAATTTTAACAAGTTTTGGCGAAAGCCATGGAAATGCTATTGGTGCAGTATTAGATGGCTGTCCTGCAGGTCTTGAAATTGAAGAAAGCGAAATCCAAAAAATGTTAGACTTGAGAAAACCAGGTCAAAATATGATATCAACACAAAGAAAGGAAGGGGACGTAGTAGAAATTGTTTCAGGGGTTTTTAGGGGATTCACAACAGGTTCTCCAATTACAATGTTAATTTGGAATAGTGATCAAAAATCAAAAGATTATGAAAATTTAAAGACAAAGCTAAGACCTGGACATTCAGATTATCCTGCCATGGTAAAATATAATCACTTCAATGATCACAGAGGGGGAGGTAGATTTTCTGGAAGACTTACTGCTACACATGTTATGGGCGGAGCAATTGCAAGAAAATTACTTAAAGTTACATTAGGAATTGAAACGAATTCATTTACATCGCAGATTGGAAAAATAAAGATGGAGAAAAATTTCAATGAGAAAATGATTTCATCAATTTATAAAAATGAAGTAAGATGTCCAGAAAATAAAACTGCAAAAATCATGAGAGAGAACATTCTAAATGCACGCAAAAAAGGAGATTCGCTTGGTGGAATTATTGAATCTGTTACCACAAATGTTCCTGTTGGATTAGGAGAGCCAATCTTTAGTTCATTAGAATCAGATTTGAGTAAAGCAATATTTTCAATTCCATCTGTCAAAGGAATTGAATTTGGTTCAGGGTTTAGAGGTTCAGAGTTGTTTGGTTCTGAAAATAATGACTTGTATACTACAAAGAGAGGAAAGATAATTACAAAGACAAATAATTCAGGAGGGATTCTTGGTGGAATTTCAAACGGAATGCCAATTACTATGAGAATTGCATTCAAGCCAGCATCATCAATTGCACAAAAACAGAGTACTGTTGACATCAAGACAAAAAAAGAAACAATCCTCCAAGTTAAAGGAAGACACGATCCATGTGTGGTTCCACGAGCCCCACCAGTAGTAGATTCACTTGTTGCATTAACCATTGCAGATCATGCACTCCTTGCCGGTACAATCAAGCCTGTTTTGTAAGAAAATGTCAGATATCAATGATCTTCGAAATAGGATGGATGAAGTAACACTTGAAATGATAAAATTATTAAAAACTAGAACAGATATTGCCAAAGAAATTGGTGAAGTTAAAAAAAATATTGGTAAAGGTGTGACAGATGAAGTCAGAGAAGATAATTTACGTAGTAAAGTAATTTCACTGAGTTATGAAATTGGATTGGATGAATCAATTGCAACAAAATTTTTTAATTTCCTATTAAATGAATCAGTGAAAGTTCAATCAATCAATAAACAAACACATCTATCAATATTCTTAAAAGCAAAATCAATGGAGCAACAAGGGAAAAAAATTATTCATATGGAAGTTGGAGAACCAGACTTTTTGCCACCAGTGATTGTTAAAAAAGCATTGGAAGAAGTTTTTGATAAAGGCTTTTTAAAATATGGTCAAGTAAGAGGCATGCCAATTTTCAGAGAAGCACTTGCAAAATATGCTTCTAGAAAATTTAGTGCGAAGGTAACTGAAGATAACATCATTGTTAGCCCTGGCGCCAGATTTTCAATCTTTACTGCAATTACAACACTTCTTAATCCAGGCGATGAAATGATAGTGATAGAACCTGCATGGCCGGCATACAAAGATTGTGCACTCAATGCTGGAATCAAAGTAAGGACTATCAGTACCACTTTAGAGGAAAAATGGGCGCCATCATTAGAACAGATCAAAAATACAATAAATTCAAACACAAAAATGATTGTGTTAAATTATCCAAATAATCCAACAGGCAAAATTCTTTCTGAAAAACTTCAAGATGCAATTGTAGAATTAGCAAAACAAAATGATCTGTACGTACTCAGTGATGAAATCTATTCTCAATATGCAAAATCTAGCTGGAAAAGTATACTATCATACAATTATAAGAAAAGTATCGTTACTCAATCATTTTCAAAATCTCATGCCATGACAGGATTTAGAATCGGGTATGCAATTTCAAATACTGAAATTATTGAAAAAATGTCAAAATTAGAGGCATTATGCCTGACAAATGTCTCAGAACCCATCCAATACATTGCCATGAAAGCCCTAGAGGCAGACACATCCAACAATACTAATACGGTTCAAGATAGACTAGATATGTTGACTGAAAAAGCATCTAAGATGGGACTAGATTTTGTAGCCCCAGATGGTGCAATGTATATTTTTGCCAGAATTAATCAAGATGGATTTGACGGGATTCAATTCGCTAATTCTAGTCTTGAGAAAGGACTTGCCATAGCACCTGGGGAAGGATTTGGAAATTACAAGAATTTCATCAGAATTTCTGCATGTCAAGACGAGAAAACACTAATTGAGGGAATGAATATACTAAGTAACATTATGAGTGAAAGAAGATGAAGAAGATTACAGTTGTTGGTGCTGGAGGTCAAATGGGACAATGGTTTGTCAAGTATTTTGCAGAAAAGGATTTTGAAGTAACAGGATATGATTCAGAAAATAAAATTGCAGGTAAAAATATAATTTCATCGGAGTCTTTAGTAGGTTCAATTCTAAAGGCAGATTATGTAGTATTATGCACTCCAACAAGAAGAACGCCGGAAATTATCAGACTCATTGCAAAAGAGATGAAGAGAGGAACATATCTCATAGAAATATCATCGGAAAAATCTAAAGTAGTTTCATCATTATCAAAAATGCCAGATAAGATTAATCCAATATGCATTCATCCAATGTTCGGTCCTGGAACAAAAGTTATCAAAGGACAAAACATTATTTCAGTTCCAATTAAAGATGCCAAAAAAGAACTTACAGTGGCAAAATCATTGTTCGAAGGGGCAAATTTCGTAACAATTGATGCGGCAGAGCACGATAAAAAAATTGCAGTCATTTTAGGATTAACCCATTTAATGAATTTAGTGTTTGCAAACATTATTTCAAAAGATGAAAAAATGAATCTTACAGAAAAAATGTCTGGCACTACATTTAGAGTTCAAAAGACATTAGCTGAAAGCATAATGACAGAATCACCAGAACTAATTGAAACAATTATTGCTAATCCAGAAATTAGAAGAGTTGCAGAAGAACTTTGGAAAGATATTGGCAGGCTGCTTACTGCAGTCCAAGAATCAAAGACTGAAGAGGTAATTACATACATCAAAGAGTGTCAAGAGAGACTGGCCAAACATACTGATGTCGCCGAATCATATAAAAGAATGACAAAAATGGTAAAAGCAGTTGAAAAATAGCAGACATGCGTTCAACAAAAATTGTCACGTCGTTCATTAGAAGTAATGACAAATTATTAATTTTAAAAAGAAGTGATAAAGTAAAATCCATGAAAGGTCTTTGGGCAGGAATTAGCGGAATCATTGAAAATAATGAAGACCCATTGAAAAGAGCAAAGATTGAAATTTTTGAAGAAGTTGGGATTACAGAAGACAAGATCACACTTGTGAAATCCACAGATGGAATGAGAGTTAATTCACCACAATATGAAAATCACGAATGGGAAATATACCCATTTTTGTTTGAGGCAGAAAATCCAACTGTCAAATTAAACTGGGAGAATTCACAATATGAGTGGATTAACATCGAAGAGTTAGAAAAGTATGAAACAGTTCCTAGTCTTCAAAAAGTTTTATTCAATTTGTTGTAAGTTATCATTTTCTTTTTCATATTTTTTTTGTTGTGGCAACATCATGTAAACACATGCACCTCCACACATAGTACATGGAACATTGTTTCCAGGATGCTGTCCTGTTCTACTATGAATCTTAGCTGCTTCCTCAGGATCTATGGATAGAGCAATCTGCTTTTCCCAATCCAAAGTACGTCTTGCTTCAGTCATTTCCATATCCCATTTGATAACTTTATCACGAATTTTAACAAGATCACCTGCATGAGCTGCAATTCTATATGCAATTAACCCAGCTTTTACTTCCTCAGCATTTGGTAAAGCTAAATGTTCAGAAGGAGTAAGATAACATAAAAGATCCACACCTTCACTTGCTGAAACTGCGGCGCCTATTGCACTGGCAATATGATCATGGCCAGATGCAACATCAGTAACTAATGGACCAAGAACATAGTACGGTACATCACCAATTAGAGATTTTGCCAATCGTACATTTGCTGCAACTTCATTTAATGGAACATGTCCAGGTCCTTCCACCATTACTTGGATATCTTGTTCATGAGCTCGTTTAGTTAATTGAGAAATATTGATCATCTCTTGAACTTGTAATTCATCATGAGAGTCCAAGATTGAGCCAGGTCTAAGTGCATCTCCAAGGCTAAATGTCACATCATATTTTTTTGCAATTTCAATTAAATAGTCATAATGAGTCAAATAGGGATTTTCTTTATCATGCTTTAACATCCATGCAGCAGTAATGGTCCCACCCTTACTTACAACACCACCATATCTCTGAACCTTTAGTATTCTTTTTGCAATTTCTTTTGTAATTCCACAGTGAATTGTTGTGTAATCAACTCCATCTTTGGCATTATTTTCGAATGCATTTAGATAATCATCTTCTGTTAAATTCAAAGGATTTTTGTGAACTTCGACACCATAATTATAAGCCTCATAAATTGGAACAGTTCCAAAAGTAATTGGTGCAGATTCCATTAGAGTTTGTCGTATCATTTTAACATCACCGCCATCACTAAGATCCATCATAGTGTCTGCATGATATTTTACTGCAACTTTTGCTTTTTCAATTTCTTCATCTAGATTCACATTCAGGGTTGAAGTACCAATGTTAACATTTACTTTAGTTTTAAGACCCTTACCAATTCCAACATTGTGAATTTTTTGTGGTCGTACATTATTACTTGGAATGATTATTGAACCACGAGCAATTTTTGGGATAAGCCAATCCAATGATACATCTTCATCTTTTGCAACTTGTTTCATTTCATCAGTTGCTACACCTCGTCTAGCAAAAGTCATCTGTGTCGCCATAGCACAATCTATGTTGTTGCCTGATTTAAACAATAGTGAAAAATGGAAAAAAATCTGATCGCATTAGAATTGATTGGCACTATATTAAGAAAATAGATCGATCTTAAATGTAAGAATGACGTTACAGATCAGTATGAGAGCAATCAAAGAATGTATGCATTGTGGAAGGGAGTTTTATAGTTTAAAAGATGATTTTTGTTCTTTTGATTGTGTAACCCAATCATCGTCATAATTTTGAAATTAATCAAGATCCAATTCTTCTTGTAAAGATAATTTTTCAGATTTTATTCTAAAGATCCTATCCATTATAGGCGTGATAATATGCTTAGAATCATCAGAATTTGTAAAATTTTCCTTTATCTCCTTAACGCGTTGAGATAATTCAATTTCAGCAGAAATTAAAGAAATGTATTTTCGTAATTTTTGATTTTCAGATTTTAAAGATTCAATTTTAGAGAGATCAGTCATCTTGGAGGACTCCAGCTTTCTTCAACATCTTTGTTGTTTTTAGATACAAGTAACTGTTTGCCACATTTGAAGCACTGCCAAAGAAATTTTTCATCTTTTTTTGATTGGTATTGCATAGGAAGTAAGCACGTTGGACATCGTAATTCTTTAGGAATGCCATCTACCAGCGGAATTTTTGTCATTAGTTTTTAGAAAGTCAATCGAGTATAAAATCAATATTACAAAGAGAAGTATTTGTAAAATGCAAAGTAAAAACAAATTAGTGCTAAAAAAAATAGAAAAATATGAATTTACTTTCAATTGGAGGTTCGGATCCTTCATCGGGGGCAGGAATTCAAAGCGATATCAAAACTTTTTCATCATTTAATGTTCATGGACTTACTATAGTTACTGCCATCACCAGTCAAAACACATCATATTTTGGCATTGCAGAGCCAGTATCGCAAAAAATTTTGAAACACCAAATTGATTCTGTGATGTCAGATTTTAAAATTGATGGAATAAAAATTGGAATGGTGTATAATTCGCAAATAATTAAAATTCTATATACCAAATTAAAAAAATTAAAAATTCCAATTGTAATAGATCCAGTAATTAAATCAACTACAGGGGGAATGTTAATAAAAAAATCAGCAATTTGGGATTTTCAAAAATACATTATTCCTCTAGCGACAGTTATTACACCAAATAAGTATGAAGCAGAAATACTATCAAAGACCAAAATAACTTCAAAAAAATCAATGCAAGTTGTTGCAAAAAAAATTCAAATAATGGGAGCTAAAAATATTGTAATTACAGGTGTAGATACAAAAGATAAAAAAATATTAGATTTTGTTCTGGAAAAAGATAAAGAATATTTTATTTCAGGTGAAAAAATTAACAGTATCAATCATGGTAGTGGTTGTAATTATTCAGCAGCCATAATTTTTGCCCTTGCAAAAAATAAGACAGTAGAAGAATCATTGAGATTCGCCCAGCAATTTACTCAAAAATCAATTAAAAATGCAAAAAAAATAGGAAAAGGAATAGCAATTACAGAAATTCAAGATTCAACCTACAGAGATTTATCAGAAGCCATAGAAAAATTCATTCAAATCAAAAATATTTACAAAAATATTCCTGAATGTCAAATAAATTATGTATATTCTAAACAAAAACCAAAATCAATTAAAGACATTCTAGGTATTTCTGGAAGAATAGTAAAATCAGGAAATACAGCTACCTTGGCAGGAGAATTAACTTATGGAGGATCAAAACATGTTGCAACTGCATTATTAATAATGAGTAAAAAATATCCAAAAATTCATTCTGCCATAAACATAAAATATCAAGATATTACAATTTCAAAAATTAAAAAATCAAAACTAATTGTTTCGAGTTATGATAGAAGAGAAGAGCCCAAAAATGTGAAAATTAAGGGGTCTACCATCGAGTGGGGAATAAAAAAAGCTGTCAAAAATACAACAAAAATACCAGATGTGATTTACCATAAAGGAGATTTTGGAAAAGAGCCCATGATAATAGTATTTGGTGAAACACCAGACAATGTTTTAAAAAAAATTATAAAAATTATTTGAGTTGGGTAAGAACTCATCCTTGAACATAAATACTCAAATCTCAAATGAAATTTGTGAAAGCAGTAATTCTTGCCGGGGGTTTGGGCACAAGACTACAGCCATACACCACATTTCTTCCAAAACCGATGTTACCATTGGGGGAAAAACCAATCTTAGAGCATCTAATTGAATGGACAAGAAAAAATGGAGTAAAATCAATTGTACTTTGTGTTAGTTATCTAAGAAAAACAATTGAAGATTATTTTGAAGATGGAAAAAGATTAGGAGTGAATATAGAGTATGCAATTTCTGATAAACCACTTGCAACTGCAGGACAGTTAAAAACTGCTGAAAAATTCATTGACGATACTTTTGTTTGCATATATGGCGATTCAATTTTTAATTTCAGTTTAAGAAATATGATAAAGCAACATAATCAGAAAAAAGCATTTGTCACCATGAGTCTTAATGAATACAAAACTAATTTACCATATGGAGTAATTGAAACTTCAAAGAATGGGAAGGTCACAAGTTGGAATGAAAAACCAGAAATAAAAGCGAATGTAAACATGGGCTGTTATGTAATGGAACCTGAAATTTTAAAAATTATTCCAAAAAACAAAACTTATGGAATGGATGATGTAATTAAAAAAGCAATGAGTAGGAAAAAAATGGTAAATAGTTTTCTTACAAAGAACGGTTTTACCGATATTGGAAATAAAGCATCCTACAAAAAAGCATATCAAGAGCATATTCAAAAACTAGGCAAGATCTGAAACTAAAAATGAGTAAACCAAATATAAGAGAATTAAGAAAGGAAGATATTCAAAATGGATTTTTAACATCGCTTGACTCATTGAGAAGAGCAAGTGGGATAGATACTGACAAAGCAATTAAGATTTTTGAGAAAATAAATTCCAACCCAGATTACATAATTGCAGTTGCAGAATTGGGGGGGGAGATAGTAGGTTCTACCACACTGCTAATAGAGCAAAAATTCATCCATAATGGAGGATTAGTAGGACATATAGAAGATGTTGTAGTGAACAAAGATTTTCAAGGACAAAAAATAGGTGAGAAAATTATGAAATATCTACTAGAAATTGCAAAAAGTAGAGGCTGCTATAAAACAATTCTAGACTGCACAGATGATGTAAAACCATTTTATGAGAAATTAGGCTTCAAACACGTAGGAAATGAATTAAGATTAGATAATGATTAGAAAAACTCTTTCTTAGGACGCTTCTTTTTTTGTTTGGACAAATAAGATCCAACAGCAATTACAATAGGAGACAGAACCATAAATAAAACAGGAGTAAAGGAAACTATGTCAGTAACATATACAGGATTAATCTCATCTAACATAATATAACAAATCAACATTCCCACAAACAAAATTATTCCACCTGTAATAATTAATCCCCCTATGAGTTTTGAACCATATTGTTTTGTCATGAAGAAAGGAACTGCAGCTAAAATTCCAGCAGGAGCAGCACCAATTGAAATAAACTGAAATATTTTAGAATTAAACCAAGAATCATCAAACATAGCATTTTCAGGAGGATTGATAACATAAGAATAAATTGAAATCATTTCACCGGCAAACATTGCAAACAATGCAACACTAGTTATTGCAAGCCACTTCTCTATTGCCATAACACTAACAGATTCTAGTTGATAAATAAACCATTCAAATAATTATACAATACCAACCAAGTTAGCCAATTCTTTCCTACAAGATGCCCCAAGTTTTTCAGCAGCTTGTTCTGGAGAAATATCATTTAAGAAAATACCATATCCACGTTCTAATCCAGACCAAGATTTGGTAATAGGATAAACTTCAATGTGCCAATGAATTTGTCTACTGTTTTTCTTTTCAGGCGATAAATGGAAAACAAGATTATACGATACATTTTTGACAGTTTTTGACAAGCCACCCAAAGTTGCTCTTAAAATTAAAGACAAATCATTAATTTCTTTTTGTGTAATTTTAGAAAAGCTAGTAGTATGTTTTTTTGGAGAAATCCAAAACTCATATGGATATGAAGGAGACCAAGGACAAAATGCGATAAAGCCTTCAGTTTGAAGAACTTGTCTGGGACCACCAATTTCTTCATTGACTGTCTGACACATTGGACAAACTCCTTTTTCATTAAGAATTTTGTGCGATGCTTCCGCTTCACTCTCAATCACGGGAGGAATGGTAGAGAATGTAAGAAGGTTAAGGTGAGGGTGAGGATTAGCACTTCCTGCTAAATCACCATGATCACCAAAAATTGAAACGTATGTAACACCTTTTTGAGTATATAGCCATCTCAATCTATCTTGAACAACAACTAGAACGTTTGACCATTGTTCAGGATCAATTGTTGCAAAGGTGTCTTTTTCTTTTGGAGATGCAACTACGATGTAATGATATCCGTATGCAGGTTCACTATAAAACGGCCTATCACTGTAAGAATTTTCTGTATCAATTGAAACAATAGGATTTTTACTTTCAAATACTCTAATTGCCCAACCCTCAACATATTCATCTTCATTATCTTGAAGACGTTGTAGCATACCATCTTTTGCAACAAGTGATAACACAGAAGGATTTGTCATAGATTCATTTCCAGGAGCAAACGGGGATTTTTTTGGATCAATAATTTTATCTTCTTTTTTTGTTACAATCATGAAACGCTCAGAAACATAATCTTTGCGCATATCCCCCATAATTGTAACTGAAAGAAAATGTCTGTTAAAACGTTTACTAAGAGATATTATTTCCAAATTAAAAACGTATTTTGAAATTAATTTTAATAAAAATCAGAAAATCATATTTGAAGGATTTATGAACAATTTAAAAATCAAATTAAAAATTTATTGATTCTAAATTTTTGATCGCGTATTTTGTTGCAAGATTTAAAGGAGAGCAGTCAAGTTGCTAAAACAGAGAATATTATGGATAATTCAGATATTCATATGATTTATGTTCTATTAGATGGAGTTGGAGATCTTCCTCATCCAGACTTGCAAGGAAAAACACCATTAGAAGCAGCAAATACCCCAACTTTGGATAAAATTGCAAGTAATGGGTGCATTGGAGAAGTCATTTCTGTTGGAAAAGGAATTGCTCCAGAATCAGACATTGCGGTTTTCAATATGTTAGGATACAAATTCAATCATGCAGAATATGTAGGAAGAGGAGTGATTGAAGCAATAGGGATCGGTATTGACTTTAAGGATGGCGATTTAGCATTAAGAGGAAATTATTCCACACTAAATGATGACGAAGTAATTATTGACAGAAGAGCAGGAAGAAATATCGAAAAAAAAGATGCCGACGGAGTTGCCAAAGAGATTGAAGAAAAAATCAAACTATCAAGTCCAGACACATCTGTAGTAGTAGCACCAACAATTGGTCACAGAGTTACAGTTAGAATAAGAGTAAACAATAGAAAACTTTCTTCTAAAATTACCAACACAGATCCTGCATATAGTAACATTGGAGGTATGGGAGTAGCAAAAGCAGTTGGGGATTTCCTAAAAATTGAAAAATGTTTGCCTTTAGAAGATGATGAGAGTTCAAAATTTACAGCAAATATAGTTAATGAGTTTTCAGAGCAATCAATCAAAATCATGAAAGAGAGTCAAATTAATAAGAAAAGAAAAGAGCAAGCAAAGAAACAGCTTAGTTGCATATTACTTAGAGATGCTGGAAACAGATATCCAGATGTTATTCCAATTAATGAAAAATATTCTATGCAATTTTCATGTATTGTAGATATGCCAGTAGAGCTTGGAATTTCAGACGTTCTAAAAATGAAAGCATATGAAGCCGGAGGACTAACAGATTATGAAGAAAAAGCTAGAGTCGCAGCAAAAGCAATGGAAACTCAAAATTCAATTTATGTTCACCTCAAAGGACCAGATGAATTCGGTCATGATGGAGACGCAATTGGAAAAATGAAAAATATTGAAGAAATTGATCAAAGATTTTTCAAAACACTTGTTGAAAACATTGATTCAAGTAAAGTTGCAATTATAGTATCTGCTGATCATTCGACACCATGTATAAACAAAGGTCACAGTGATGATCCTGTACCAGTTTTAGTTTCAGCAGATTTTATTAAAAATGACGGAACTACTAGAATGACTGAAGAGCAAGCAAAGAGAGGAAGTATTGGTCTTCTTCAAGGTGCAGAAGTGGTTCCAAAAGCACTGGAATTAATTAAATCTCAAACCTAGTTAATTTTTTTGCTTGTTGCATTTCAAGGGATTTCTTTCTAATTCTATCAACATCAATAGAATGATACATTGAAGGTGAGGAACCTAATTTTTCCAATGCCCTGCTTAACATTCCAATGCCAATGTTTTCTTCATTTTCTTGTTGATGTGCAAATGCAACTGCAACTAAAATAATTCCTTGGACTAGCTCCTTTTCTCTTCCAAAGCATTGATTCCAAACACCCTCAAATGCTTCATGACATTCCCAAAATCTTTCATTATTGAAGAAAAAGATCCCATCCTCAATTCCCTTTTCTTTTTCGATGTGCTCCTCAAAAACATGTCTCACATTATCAAGATCCCCAATTGGAGACAATTTATCAACAAGCACATCCAGATCTTCTTTTTCAGCAGCAACATCAAATTCAATAAATTTTGTGGCAACCCTAGCCAATCTTACTGAGACATTTTTCATGTCTGAGGCAAGATCCCTTGCTTTAGATGCAAGTTCTCTGCAATTCTGAGGCAAATAATGCTCATTTTTAAAATGAAGGAGATAACGTTCCACAATATGATTCAGAGGGAATTTCTTAAATTTCTTCTGGAATTTCAATCAAGGTTTATATGAAATATCCAAAGGATTTTTGATACATGTCCATCATCGAGACAATCACAGACGTTGATAATACTTTCTTATCAAGAAGAGAGCTTACATGTAATTTTGCAGGATTAGGTGGAAAGTTAAAAAGTTTAGAGGCAGCAGATATGATTACGAAAGAATTCAAGCTGGATGGCAAAGTCGTAATTCCAATGAGACTCAAAACTCATGTAGGACAATCACATGTCACAGGTACTTTTTATGTATATGAAGATGAAGGTCTAGCCAAAAAACATGTCAATCCAACAATTTTCTCCAGAATTGAAAAAATAAAAACAAAATTGGCAGAGGCCCAAGCAGCAGAAGCTCCTGCAGAAGAAGCATCTGAAGAAACACCTGTAGAGGTAAAAGCAGATGATGCGGCACCTGAAGAACCAAAGACAGAGGAGAAATCAGAATAATGCCTGTAGAACAAAAAGGCAAGAAAGGATCTAGCCCAAATGTTTACAAATATTTCAAAGTAGATGGAGATAAAGTTACAAGAATTAAAAAAATTTGTTCTAGATGTGGAAAAGGTGTTTTTATGTCTGAACATAAAGACAGACATACTTGTGGAAAATGTGGGCTAACAGAATTTAATCAATAACAAAAAAACTATTTTAAAGTAATTTCTAATTTAGTATAACCGCTTTTGCCGAATTTTAGAACTTTTTTCTTCTAACAATTCAATTTTTGAAACAAATTCTGGTACAAGTTGTATTTTAGATATAGATTCAGCAGATAATTTCACATTATTTGAATCCAAAGAAATATTTGATTTTGGAAGATTTTTGTCAGCCCAAAATTTCATCACTTTATCCTCAAGTTTATAATCACGAAATCCAGACGGAAATTTTTTTGTAATATGATTTAACAAAGTACGATCTTTGAAAACAACTTTTGGCTCAAACAATCGGGTTTCATCAGTATAGATATTTTCAAATAAATTTCCAGATATTTCATCAGATAACAGCTCCATCTTTGAGATTTTTCGCATTAATTCTAGAAAATGTAAAAATTCATGTGCCAGAATTGCATGAATTGTACCTTTAAGCCCATAAGCAATTAGAGGTGCAGAAATCTGAATAACAACCTGGAACTTTTCATCAAACATTACAGGTATTGTTCTTGCAAAGAGTATTCCAAATTCATAAGAATTGGGATTGGGAGAAGATAATACAAGAGAAGGCTCCACATACGCAACAGGGTATTTTATGCCAGATGCTTTTTCAATCCTATTTATTCCAGCAACAACAATTGAAAAACGTTCTACAACGAGATCATAGACATCATCAGGGATAATTCCTTTAGAATGTGCATCTTTGAAACGTACTAGCGGGTCCAATATCACTCCTTGACAATTTTGAATGTAAAAGGGTTATAGTTTGTTTAGGATCTTGGCTTTCCAGATTTTGCTTTCTTTTTTTTACGGGTTTCAGCCCTTTGATCAGCATGTCTTTGATGTTTACCTCTTTTTCTTATCGGCATGATATTTTAGAATATTCAGAGGTAGTTAATTGTTATCATTTTACTAATATCAGAAATCTAGAGAAGATATTCTTTGAATACAAAATATGAAAATATTACATTTAAGGAATTTTTTCAATCATTTCAAGTGCACACTTCGTGGAACAGTAAGAACTTGCCCGGTTTTCAAATTCCTTTTTACAATTCATACATTTAGAAATCAAGACAAATCACTTCATACATTTTCTTAGTTCTTCAGATATCACATAGGAAAAGCTTGTAGACCCATTAGTTTGTTGAATAAGTTTAGCTTGTTTTATTCTAAGTTTTTTAATCAAATCTTCATCTAAAACTATAGTTACTCGTTTTTTAGATAAATTACCCATGTATGAAATTAGGTTTTTAAGGACATAAAGCGCACTCCCTAAGGAGAGTTTATCTTATAATAAAAGATGAAAATCATGAATAGAAAGGAAAAACGAAGTAAATTGGAGATATATTATAACATATTAACAGAGTTAAAAAAAGAATCAAACCTAGAACAAATTAAACCCACAAGAATTCAACAAAAATGTAATATGTCCTATGATAAATTTTCTAAAAATATTTCAGAATTACAAAAACGAAAACTTGTTGCAAATGACAAATCACTTAGAATTACAGATAAAGGAATTCAATTAATAAATGACTATAGTAAAATCAATGATTTTTTGGAAAAAATGAAACTAGACTATATTGAGAATGAGGAATTAAATGAAACAAAATAACGAAAACTATCCGCTGGTTAATTACGTAAAAAAACTCTCAGACCAAAACCATTTGTTAGTATTATACGACAATATAGAATATGCTCAGATTGTACAAAATCAATTTGTCATTGAAGGTCTCAAAAAAGATGAGCCCTGTGTAATTTTTACTCATACAAACCCCAAAATTATTGAGAAAATTATGCGTGAAGGGGGAATTGATGTAGACCATTACAAGAAGAAGGATCTACTACTTGTATATCCATTAGAAAGAATCATTACAGATCCTGAAGGAATTATTCCAACGTTTGACAAAGTGTATAAAGAAATATCAAGAGATTCAAAACAGCCATGTAGATTTATTGGCCGTTTAATTTCAGATATTTGCACCAGAGAAGGAATCAAAACAGAATTAGAAAAAATGTTTCATGAAAATTTTGATTCATACAATTGTTCATTCATGTGTACCTATGGTATTGAAGATATTGAAATAAAAAATAGAAGTTCTTGGATTAAAGAATTATCCAGTCATCATCACAAATTGGTATACGCTACAGAGCCTGAATCAGCAGTAGGGTTTGATTCAGATTTACTAAGTACTTTTGATGAATAGTACGTCATTATTACACTTCAATATCGCTAAAATCAAATTGATTACATTTGCAAGTAGTGTCAAGAATTTGAGAAATTCCAGGAGTCACATCATCACCATCTATAAATCGCCGAACAGGTAAACCGCCCTCAGTTTTCAAATACATAGTAAATGTATTTTTAGAATTTTTTTTATATTTTACAAAGAATATTTTTTTCTCTGATCGTTTTCCAGATTTATCATAAACTACCACTGGTTGTTTTTCAAGAATTTTTAATTTTTTTAAACTTTTAGAATCAATATTTGAGGATGTAGAGATTTTTAGTTGTATTGAAGAATTGAATTTAAGTGGATTTTTTGGCGATTCATTAACTAATTTAAGATTAGAAATTTTCATAGTATCACTCTTAAAAGTGGTTAATTTTAGATTTCGTTTTAAAGGGTTTTGTAGTTTTACAAAAAATGGTCTTCCATTACCCAAAACTAAACTTGATTTATCCTCACCTCCAATCCAAGTGAATTTTGCAGTAGTGCCTCCAATTTTTTCAAAAAGAAATTTTGAGATTTGACCTTCAATACTTTCAAATTCAGAAATTCCATGAAAATTACACATTCTGCATCCTTTTCCAGAACAATTGTCACATGATTTTTGTTTTTGTGGAATGCCACGTATGGTTTTGACATATCTTCCGGAGAGAGTAATTGATTTTGAATGTAATTTGATGGTTTCATCTTTTAGATTTACTGTGAATGTAACGTTAGGATTTTGAGTGTCAATATTTTTTTTTGTTTTTTTAGAAAAAGACTTTGCGAGTTCTCTGGTAATGTCAGTCTTTATACTGTCAATTCCCTTTAATTTGTACTGTGAGCGAATTAAATCATCCCTATCCACAATGGATGGCTTTATCATGGCTCCAACACTAAATGTATTATAAGAATAGTTTGAGGATGAATCAAGCATTAATTTTAAAAAATAATTTAAATTTTCAAATAGATTTTTACATATATGACATTTTTTTGTAGTGTTTTGATTTAGTTTTTTGCCTAGAAATTTGTTAGATGATAGACGTAGTTTTTTGGAAAATAATCTACCTAAACAATTATCACATAAAGGGTATTTTTTTAGGATTTGATTTGCAAAAGGAATTATTTTTTGATAGTCAGACATACTAGAAAATTTATTTGAAATGTTATCCTAAGCCCATTTTTCTAAGAGTGCCCTGCATTTGGCGTCCTTTGGATGCCTTCATCATACTTTTAGAATTTTTATAATTTTTTAACAATTCTTTTACTTCCCCCTCGGGCCAACCAGATCCACGAGCAATTCTTTTGATTCGTGAGGAGTTTAGTAATCCTTCAGGATCTGCTTTTTCTGATTTGGTCATACTTTGAATAATGAATCGCCATTTTGTAACTCGTCCTTCCATCTGGTCCACTTGATCTCCTTTTACCATTCCAGAAAGTCCAGGCATGCTATCAAGAATTCCTTGTAATGAACCCATTTTGCTGACTTCTTCCAACTGAGAAAGAAAGTCTTCCATGTTCATTTTGCCACTGGAAATTCTTTTCATTCGAACGTCATCCCCTTCATTTTCTAATCGTTTTGCCAAATCCAAAACAGCTTGAATATCACCCATTCCCAGTAATCGTCCAACAAACCGTGTTGGAGAGAATTTTTCTAAATCATCAATTCTCTCACCAGTGCCAATGTACATGATTTGTGCACCAGTTGCAGCTGATGCAGCAAGTGCACCGCCTCCTTTAGCTGAGCTGTCTAATTTTGTAATGATTACACCACCAACAGGAATAGTTTTGTGAAAGGCCTCTGCCTGGTTAAAGCATTGCTGACCAATGGTTCCATCAATTACAAGTAGAGCCAAATCAGGATCTGCAACTTTGTTAATTCTATCCATTTCATCAAGTAAATCTTGTTCTTCTTTATGACGACCGGCTGTATCAATCAGAATTACATCTAAGGGTTCGCCTTCATAATGTTTTAATCCATTTTTTACTATACTTGGGGAATCTTTGTTGTTTTCTTCACCATAAACTTCAACCCCAGATTTTTCACACATTGTTCTGAGTTGGACCAATGCGCCAGGTCGGTATGTATCAGCCCCAACTACACCAACTTTGTATCCTTGTCGGGTCAAAAATTTGGCAAGTTTGGCTGCAACTGTGGTTTTACCACTACCTTGAATTCCAAGTAAAATGATTTTATTTTGTTTGCCAGATTTAAACTCAAATTCAGATTCATTTCCAAGTAATTTTGATAATTCATCATAGAGAATCTTGACAATGTGATCTTTGCGGGAAAGACCAGGAGGAGGTGTTTCATTTAATGCCCTTTCTTCCAGTTGTTTTGTGATTTCTAAAACTAGTCTCACATTAACATCTGATTGCAATAATGCCCTTTGAACATCTTTAGAAAGTTCTTTAATTAATTCCTCATCAATTCCAGAAGATTTTACAATTTTTTTGATTGCGTCACCTAAACTATTCTTTAGTCCATCAAGCATTATTAATTCAACTCCGCATCCACTATTTCAAACCTTCCTCTATAACCATCCCATTCTTTTTGGGATTCTTTAATAATGATCGGATTTGAAAACAAAGGGCAGTTAATCACAAATGTTTCTGCTTCGCCCCCTTCAAAATTTAAGTTGAATCCAAATTTTGTAGATAATTGTTTTAAGATAACAATATCAGATTTTGAAATTAATTTACCAAGCCAAGTATCATCTAAACCACCAGAAGAAACAGAAGTAATTATAAAATTATAATTTGAATCAATCAATTCATTCATGTATGTTTCAGGTTCTAAATCCCACAATGGAGATATTAAAAATAAATTAAATTTTGAACAAAGAGTTTCAAATTTTTCTTTTTGGAAATTACTTTTAATTCCACCATGAACTAAACCTTGAATTTGATATTGGTTAATTGCATTTTGCAGTAATTTTTCTAACAAAAGTAATTCATCATCAGTATCATCAGAATCAGAATGTATTGCTAACTGTGGAATTTTCATAGATTCGGATTGTAGCTTTGTCCATTGAAGATTAGGATGGTGTAGTAAATGACTTTCATCTGATTTTGTAAAAACACTCAAGAGACATGTTATTTCATGTCCCTGTTTTTGAGCAAGATGAATTGCATATGTACTATCTTTGCCACCGGAAAAAAGAGAAGCTAATTTCATAATCAAAAAAATATTTCATTCAACAAATTTATGAGATTTGTTGAAAAAGGATGCCTCATTACTCATAATCCTCATCAACATTCAGACGGCTTTTCCGCTCATCATCAGCATCCGATTTAGGATTTGATGCGCATGATTTTAGTTTTATCCATTACAACCCAATATTCCACATTTTGTCCATTTTCCAATTTGCCTTTAACTTCATCATCAATTAATCCAACATCAATAGTCTCAAATGATTCAGAGTCCATAACTTGAACTGTATCACCGTTAATTGAGATAATTTGGCCAACTTTTTTGTTAATCATCGGAACATGAATTTGCATACTGACTGGACCTACTAGAGGTCTTTTTTGACCATCAAAAATTCCTTCGCCTACAATTCGAGCTTTTGCAGCACCGTGTTTTCCAGGCTTTGATGTATCATATTCAACAATTCTACATGGTTCTCCACTTGGTTGATCAGTGTGTGGTAATAGAATGTAAGATCCAATTTTCAAAGAACCAAGATCTGATGGTTTACTCATGAAAAACAGTTTTTGGTCGAATATTTAACTTTTCTACTTTAATTGATCAAGAATAGATAGACTCATCAAATTAGTCATTGTCATTCCTTTTCGGTTAACATCTCGTCTAGTTTGCTCACAATATTTCTTTACACTTTGATGACTCTTTTCACTTGCAACTTCAATGACTATAACATGTTCAGAATAAGGAAAGGTGAATTTTGAAGGAGTTAAACAAAATGTATTCATTTTTCCAAATCCTGCCTTCTCAATTTTTTCTCTTTTTAGTAAAAGATTTGCAATTTCTTGGAAATCTTCTCCATCTTCACCATATTCCAAATAATATACAGTCACAAAATTTGTTTCACCATTAACTTCCCTTCGGAATAAATCATCATGTATGTTGAATACAAAAGAAGTTTTATCTTGATTATGTTTTATTAGATCCTTTGATATTTTTGCACTATCTTTGAATTTTGCTAAAAGATAATGATTGGTAGAATCAGAGAAATACGGTTTACTTTCCGTGGAAAATGTACCAGTTACAAAAAATAATTTTTCAATATTTTTTGAGTTTATCCAAGATTCTTTAAGTTCTACAGATTCATGAGTATGCAAATATGGAGCACACACATAACCAGAATAAGACATCTGGAGTTGTGACATAGGTAAAGAAGAATTTTTTACCGTATTTATGCTTATAATGCATATAACGATCAAAGAAAAGATCACCTACGATAGTTTTTTAATACCAGAGATCCTCGTTTTTCTTGTCCCAAGCTAGCTCAGCCTGGTAGAGCTTCCGGCTGTAGTTGTTGGCTTTAGATGGCTGACCGAATAACAGCATATCAGGCATACAGAAACCGGGTTGTCGAAGGTTCAATTCCTTCGCTTGGGACCACAATTTTTCTAAGTTAAAAATTAAATTAAAAATAATAAAAAGATAGACTGGTTTAAGAAAACAAAGATGAAATCTTAAATTAAAAAATTTACTGCCTATGCTGATTTTTTGACTTTTTGTGCTGCAGGTCCTTTTTGACCTTCGCCTACTTCAAACTCGACTTTATCGCCTTCGTTGATGAATCCGTCAACATCTGATTTGTGAACAAACAGATCGTCTCCACCTTCTCTTTCGATAAAACCAAAGCCCTTAGTACGGTTAAACCACTTTACGGTGCCTTGTTCCATTTGATACTCAAGTAATGTATTCGCTATATTAACTAAGCAGGATAAAACAATGTAACAAAACTAGAAATCTTTTGGAATGTGGTTATTATCTTTTAACCACTCAACTTGAGGAAGTGTGAATCTCCAAATAATATCACCACGGTCAGCCTCCTTAAAATCCCAAGGTGCAATAATTACAATATCATTATCTCGAATCCAAACTCGTCTCTTTAATTTTCCCCTGATTCTTCCTCTTCGAGTCAGATTGTCAGCACATTTCACCATGACATTTTCACCACCCATCATTTTCAATACACGTCCAAATTGTTCACCTTCTTCAGGAAGACGAATTTCTTTTAGTGCACTTTCATTTTTTACTTGGCGCTTTCCCATGACCTATTTTAACAATTTGAGCATATAACTGGTAGGGTTTTTGATTGGAAAGAGTCGACCTTACGCAAGAGATTTTATCCAATACAATTAAAAAAATATGTGGAATTCAAATGTATCAAGGAATGCTCACAGTGTTGTATAGAGAGGGAGTATTATCCAAGTAAGGAATTTGGAAAAATCGGCGTCCTAATTCTACCTGAAGAAAAAGAAAAGATTGAAAATATTTCAAAATTAAACAAAACACAAGTTAAAATTCTTCCAAGAATTGGAATTTCAACAGGAAAAAATTCAAGCCCAACAAAAATTTTAGCTTATCAAATGATGGGAATTGAAAAAAATGGCAATACATGTCCTTTTCTAGATACCTCTAGCGGCAACAAATCACCACATGGTGGATTTCCCTGTAAAATTTATGAGGATAGGCCTTTAGCATGTAAAGCATATCCGCTGATAGAATCAAAGCCAATTACACTTGATGGAAAATGTAAATTTTGTAAAGAACATGGAAATGCAGATAAAAATCTAGATTCAGAAATGGAGGCACTTTTAAAAATTAAAGAAAATATGAATACACATTCACCAGTTATTTGGAGATTTGCTACAGGGGTAGGAGAAGATGAAGACCAAGATATTTTAAAATCAGGTTGGATTTTAGAAGAGTAAGCGAATACTAAAAATATGTTGTGTAAAATAGATTCAAGCAAAAATTCAAAAGGCATTAGAACTTTTAGTCAGTATGAGTGAAGATGCATGGTCAAATCTGGATAAAGTTGATCAAAAAATTATAGAGATTCTCAATGAAAATGCAAGAACCCCTTCAAAAGAAATTGCATCAGAATTAAAAAAATCAGGTCACGATGTATCAGATAGGACAATCAGAAAGAGAATAGAAAGACTAGAAAAAAGTGGAATCATAAAAGGATACAGAGCAGTTCTAACAGACGTATCTGGAATAAATCAATATCAAGTAGTATTGATGAAATTAAAACCTTCAAAATCTCTAGAAACAGTACAAGATTCTATCAAAGATTTCATTACAAAATTAGATAACTATCTTCTTGTAGCAAACATGCATGGAGAATGGAATATGTTAGTGATTATTCAATTAAATTCTGAAAAATCAAATACAACACAGAAAATAGTAGAGAAATTTTCTGAAGAATTAATAGATTACAGAATCAATGAAGTAGATATCAAAGATGTGAACATTCTCAACATGTCATTACTGTTATTGTAACAAACTATATTCAGATTCTGCAATATCAATAGATTTTTTTAATTCATCAAGTGTAAATGGTTTTTGGATAAATGCAGACACGCCAGAACTGATTGTTTTGTTAACACGTGAAGTATTTTTTTCATCCGCAGTAATTACAATAATTTGTACATGTAAATTATCTTTTAGTAACTTTGATGAAACAACATCACCTTGAAGATCTGGCAATCCCATATCAAGTAGAATTATCGGAAATTTATTTTCTGAAAAGATTTTTTTGCATCCCTTGATTGCATCTTTTCCATTTTCAAAAATATGAATTTCAGAATAACCTAATTTTTCAACATAACTTTGTAATTTCATTACGATGGATTTGCTATCATCAATAATTACAATAGGTCTTGTAACTTGAATTTTTTGAGGAATGATCATTTTTGCTTTTTGATAAACGTCTTTTGCTTTATCAAATTCACCTAATAGCAAATAACATTTTGAAGCACATAGTAATGCACCTTTTACATTTTCAGAATTTTCCAATTTAGAATATTTTACAAATAAACTACCTGCTTCTTTTATTTCATTTTCAAAAGCTTTGCCTTGTCTTTTTTTACATTCAGATGCCAACATGTACAATAAAGCTGATTTCAGATGTTCTGATTTTTTAAGAGATTCAGCTTGATCAAGAAATAGATTATAGGCAGTAATGAATTGTTTGTTCTTTAGATGAGTTAGTGCTATTTCACAATTAATTTTGATTGTCAATATCAGTATCCATTTTTTTTATTTTATAAGATTTTGTAGTAATTTCTAAAACTATGGATTAATTACAGCACGACCCACTATTTTTCTTGCCTTTAGATCCTCTAATGCAGAATTTGCCTCATCAAGAGCATATCTTTTTGAAATCATAGGATTAATGATTCCTTTTCTTGCAAGATCAAGTAGTTCCACCATGTCAGTATAATTTCCAGTATATGCACCCTGAATAATAATAGATTTTAGAGGAATTGTTACTAGAGATATTTCAAGTGATCCTCCAAACAACCCCACTAAAACAATATTTCCTCTTTTACGAACAGCACCCAATGCAGTTCTTACAGTTTGAGGGGCATTTACAAAATCAATAACGCTGTCAGCGCCCTTACCATTACATATAGAAATTATTTTATCAACTGAGCTTCCAGTTCCGCTAGACAAAGAACCGGATACACTTGTATTTACAACAAAGTCTGCACCCATCTTTTTTGCAGTATCAAATTTTTTGTCATCATTATCAATGCAAATAATTTTGGCTTTAGTGATTGCCTTGGCAATTTGAATTGCCATCAGACCTAAACCACCTGCACCAATGATTAGTAAGAATTCAGGTGAATTTGCATTTGCTTTTTTCACAGCATTGTATGCAGTAAGTCCAGAGCAAGCAAGTGAAGTTGCAGAATCAGGATTAACACCATCAAGTTTAGCTAAATATTTGTAATTTGGGATTAATGCATAATCAGAATAACCTCCATCTTGAAAAACACCCATAGACTTTGGAGTGTCACATAGATTTTCATCACCTACCTTGCATGCAGGGCATTCCCCACATCCAATCCATGGAAAAACTAGAACGTCATCACCTTTGGATATGCCTGATACTTTATCTCCAATATCTTCAACAGTACCAACAATTTCATGGCCCGGAGTTACAGGATATTTTACTCCTCTATCGGTGACTTTCATAAAATTGCCATCTCCTAGATCATATCCGCCCTCCCACAAGTGTAAATCACTATGACAAACACCCACAGATTTTACTTTGAGTAGAACTTGACCTCCTTGAGGTTTTGGAGTCTCAAATTCAGATACTATAAGAGGTTCATTTGGGCCTATAATTCGAGCAGATTTCACAAAGGGATTTTTTTTCTGAACAATATAAGAGTTGACTGGAAGTGAGAAAAAAATAGAGCCCTTAGATATTATTGAATAGATAAGAAAAACACCATGTGAGCGAAGCCCAAACCCCTAACAGTATTTCTCAGGAGCCAGTAAACATACTGTTTAGCCCATCATCTGTTGCCAAAAAAGATGTCTGGGAAATTGATCTAATACAGATTTTAAATTTATTAATAAAAATTCTTGAGAAAACAGGCAAGAAAGATCTTAAAGTAGCAGGAATGGCTGCATTGTCCTCATCATTAATTTACAGAATGAAAGTTGAAAGTATTTTTGCATTACAAAAAGCTGCAATGGAAAAAAAACCAATGCATCAAAGAACAGATGTAGATATTGAGTTAATAGATATCCCATACAGACATGAATCTACTTACCCAGTGTCATTAGATGATTTGTTAGGATTACTTCAAAATTTAATTGGAACTATAGCAAATCCACAATCCAGAAGAAACAGACAAGTGGAAATTGAGCCAATCGTAGCACCAAACTTTCAAGATTATTTTATTTCCCTTGAAAGTATCATAGGAAAATACGAAGATCTTGTAATGAAAAAAATTTCACTGGTAGGATTTGGTATACTACAAGACATTATTTCAGAATTGGATCAAGTGGATTCAATTAGGTGTTTCTTTGCAGTACTATTTCTAGCAAGAGACCAAAAAGTAGATCTGGAGCAAATAGAAGATGACATTAAAATTATTTTGATAAAAGAGGAATTAACAAATTGATCAAAAATGGAGAAAAGATTTCTTTAACTAGATTTTAGAGGAGATGAAGTTAAATGGCTAAAATTGAGAATATGGATGAGGCAACAGCAAGAATAGAGGCAGCTCTATATTCAGCAGGCAGGCCACTGAGATTAGAAGACATTATCAGAGCTTCAGGCACAGAATCAAGGACAAAAACACTAGATTTACTTCAGAGTATTATGAAAAAAACAAAAACTGCATTCAAAGCATTAGAAATAGTGATTCTGCCAGATGGATCTTATGTTATGCAATTAAAACCAGAATACAGTTCCACTGTCAAAAGATATGCATCAAAACCAGTTCTTCCAAATGCTACACTTAAGACATTATCATACATTGCATATATGCAACCAATATCCTCAAAACAACTTGTAGAGACAAGAGGTTCTGGAGTATATTCACATCTAAAAGAACTTAGACAGTTAGATTACATCAACCATCAAAATGTTGGGAGATTAAAAATTTACAGCACAACAGAGAAATTCCAAAAATACTTTGGAATTCAAGGAGATGTAGAAGATCTCAAACAGAGATTGTTTTCCAAAGTCAGAAAAACAGCTAGTATGAGTAGAGTAAACCCCACACCCCATATAGTTACAGAAGTAAATTAAAAAAAAGTAATTACGGCTAATATTTTGCGTTTTGTATAAATTAGAGTAATTCAAACAAGTTTTTGTGAGAAAATCCGTAGAGAACTTAGCTACAAGTAAAATTACTGGAGGTCGTAGACATCCGCTAAGAATTAGAAGAAAATATGAAACTGATAGATATCCAAATGAACCAAATACAGGAGCTCAAGTTACCATCACACGCAGAGTTCGAGGAAATAATAACAAAACAGCATTGAAATCAATTGATTTTGTTAATCTAGCTACAGGAGATGCAAAAGTAAAGAAGACAAAAATTCTCAAAGTATTAGATAATGCAACAAACAATGATTACAAAAGAAGAGGCATTATTACAAAAGGTGCAATCCTTGAAACACAAGAAGGCAAATGTAAAGTTGTTTCAAAACCAGGACAAAACGGAATAGTTAACGCAATTTTACTAAAGGAATAAAATGAAAGATTACGAACACATCGTAATCTGGTTGGATTATTTTAATAAGAATTTAAAAAAATCAAAAGGTAGACGTGTAGGACTAGAGAAATGTGTATTTGATCCTTCACTAAAAGAATTGATGGATGCAACCACTGCAGCAGGATTTAAAATCACAGAATCTGATGACAAAGTTAGATTTCCAAAAAGACCTTTTGTCAGGTCAGGGTATATTGTTTTACCAAAAGAATATTCAAAGACAAAAATTCTTAACAAGATTTCAGAAAAACTTGTATTAAAAAGAAGTAAGCAGTCAAGATAAAATCAATTCTAGCTCTTAGCTAAAGTAAAGTTGACAGAAGTCTATGATAACAGTATCATGATTAGTATTTTTAATTGCAGGAGGTAGGCGAAATAATGCACCTAGCCGGTAGTGGCAGGGTAATCATTCAACTATCTAAAGAATTAGTTGAAGGACAGATACTCTGTGACGAGAAGGGAACTAGAGTTGCAAAAGTAAACGAAATGATTGGTCCAGTAAGTAGACCATTTGCATCAGCAACGCCATTAACAAATAGTATTAAAAAATACATTGGCAAAAGCGTTTACGCAACAGAGCAATCTCCTGTCAATAAACCAAAAAAATTTAGGAGAAGAAAATAATGAACATACTAGAAAAACAAAACTGTCCTGAATGTAAGTCTACATTAGTAGATGACATGCAGAATGGTGAAATCATCTGTTCTGGTTGCGGCGTAGTAGTCGATGATCAGATAGCAGATTATGGTCCAGAAACTATTAGCTCAAATTTCGAAGACAAAATGAAATTAGCAAGAGCTACAGGACAAACAACTTATTCCCAACATGATTTGGGAATAACTACTGAGATTTCAATCAGTGCAAAAGACTTTAGCGGAAAAACAATCAACCGTGACGTTGCAAATCAAATGCACAATCTCAGAAAGTGGCAACAAAGAGTAAGAGTTTCCTCACCAAAAGAAAGACGGCTTGCAAATGTTTTAACAAAAATGGGAGAAACATGTGATAGTCTTAGTCTTTCAAAAAATGTTTTGGAGACTGCTTCTATGATATACAGAAACTTGGACGGACATGTTGATGTGAAGGGAAAATCAGTAGTCAGCATAACTGCAGCTACAATTTACATGGCATGTAAACAATGTGATGTAGTTAGATCATTAGAAGAAATTTGTCGCGGAATTTGTCCGGCAAAAGATGTAAAGTCAAAAACAAAACTTGCAGCAAGATATTACAGAACCATGGTAATGGAAATGGGACACTTAGCATCCCCAGTTGTAACCATGGACAAATACATCTCAAAGATAGCCAACATGACACAAACTGAGGTCAGAGTTGAAAGACTAGCCTTGGAAATTGCAGAAAAAACTAAAGATAGCAGTATTGCAGATGGAAAAGCTCCAAATGGAATTGCAGCAGCATATCTGTATGTGGCATCAGTACTACTTGGACAAAACGTTCTACAAAGAGACGTTTCAAGTATTGCAGGAGTAACAGAAGTTACTATCAGAAATAGATGTAAAGAAATTCTAACATGCTACAAGCTCAAAATTACTCTAAGACCATCTCTGGCCAAATATTAACCCCCCCCCCCTCTTTTCATTTTATTAAAAACCACATTAGGATCAGCTAAATTTCGTCGGTATTATATAGAGAAACAAAGGAATCCGTATTATGGCAGTATTAGAAATCAGAGATCTTCATGTATCACGAGAAGGTAAAGAAATTCTCAAAGGTGTAAATCTAAAGACAGGTCCTGGAGAAGTACATGCCATAATGGGACCAAACGGTTCTGGAAAAAGTACACTTGCCTATACATTACTGGCACATCCAAAATATGAAGTTACAAAAGGAGATATTTTGTTAGATGGAGAAAGTATTTTAGAATTAGGTGCAGATGAAAGAGCAAAAAAAGGATTATTCTTAGGATTTCAATACCCAACAGAAGTTTCAGGTGTAGGATTTTCTCACTTTCTAAGAACAGCATACAACTCTTTGAGTAAAGCACTTCAAGGTGACGATAGAGAAGTTTTCATCACAGTTAGGGAGTTTCAAAAATATCTAAAAGAAAATCTTGAAAAAGTGGGATTAAAAGAAGAGTTTTTGTCAAGATATCTCAATGAAGGTTTTTCAGGTGGAGAAAAAAAGCGTGCAGAAGTATTACAAATGGCAGTACTAAAACCAAAGATTTCAATTTTAGATGAACCAGATTCAGGATTAGATATTGATGCAGTTCAAGCAGTTGCTCAGGCAATCAGTAAAGTTTCAGGCAAAGATGCAACAGTGATTATAATTACACACTATGCTAGAATTTTGAAATTCTTAGATAAACTAGACTTTGTTCACGTATTTGCCAGAGGTCAAGTACTAAAAACAGGTGATGCCTCACTTGCAGACAAATTAGAAGCAGAAGGCTATGATTGGGTATTAGAGCAACCTGCCTAATCAAATTTAACTCAGTAATAGTTTCAAAGATATATTGATTTACAAAGTACATGTAGATTTTTCTAAAGAATTTTTAGAAATTAAAAATGATCAGATAAAGATAGGAATAAAATCAAAACCAATCAAAGGGGAAGCAAACAAAGAGATTATTAAAAAAATTTCAAAACAATTGAAAATACCTACTATATCAATTCAAATAAAATCAGGTCACAAATCACAAGATAAAATTATTGAGATTTTAGAATAGAAAATCTAGTTTTTGTTTAAATAGGGTTTCAAAATTGTAGAAAACATGTCAGAAGACAATGATCAATACTATTTTAATTTCTCATTTTTCAAAGTCGACCCTAAATGGAGATGGATGGCAGATTTGGCAAAAGAAGAATCTGCAAAAGAAGTTGAAAACGTAATCAATAATTCAGGAATAATGTTTAGATCATATTCAAATTTAGGGTTAAGAGATGATGCAGATTTTTTATTTTGGTTTGCAGCAAAAACAGTCGAGGAAATTCAAATAGTTATTGAGAAAATATACAAAACAGTTTTTGGAAAATATATTCTCCCTTCAATGACATATTTGTCATGTACAAGGCCATCAATTTATGTCCAAGAACAAAAAGCCCATGGATTTGTAACAGGAAATAATCCAAAAAAACATGTAATTGTTTATCCATTTACAAAAACTAGAGAATGGTATCTACTACCAAAAGAGAAGCGTCAAGAAATAATGGATGAACATATTGAAGTGAGCAAAAAATACCCTCAAGTAATTCTCAATACCACATACTCTTTTGGAATACATGATGAGGACTTTATGTTAGCTTTTGAAGTTGATAATATCAGAGATTTTCAAGATCTTATAATGGATTTAAGAGAGACTCAAGTTTCAACATATGTTAAAAACGATATTCCAATGATTGTGTGTGTCAAAAAAGATATTGTTCCTTTAATTTCCAGTTTAGGCTAAATATCCAAAATTTTGATCATATACAAAGAAATTTTTCTCAAAAAATCATAGCTGCAAATCTGGAATATACATAAATGCTAAAATTTGAATGTAAGAATAGTTTTGAAATATATAATACAAAATCAAAATTAAAGGAGATAAAAATTGAGATATAATAAACTAGGAAAAACAGACATCAAAGTATCAGAACTTGGATTTGGTGCATGGTCTATTGCACTTGATTGGTGGGGTAAAAAGATTGAAGAAGATGAGGCAAAAAGAATGCTCAAAAAGGCATATGATTTAGGAATTAACTTTTTTGAAACTGGAGACATGTATGGCAAAGGAAAAAGTGAAAGACTAATTGGCGAAGTTTTCAAAGACATGAGAGATGAAATTATAATTTCTACAAAATATGGGTATGATTTTTCAGAGGTAGAACAAATTGGACACAGTGAACTCCCACAAAGATTTGATGAGGATTTTACTAGAAAAGCATTAAGAGATAGTTTGGAGAGATTACAAACAGATCATTTAGACATGTATGGATTACACAATCCAAAATTAAAACACATCAGAGATGATTCTATTTTTAATGTGTTAGATAGTTTCATTGAAGATAAATCAATTAAGACATATCAAGTTGCTTTAGGTCCTGCAATTGGATGGACACAGGAAGGTCTAGAAGCAATGGAGAGACCAAATGTTAGTGCAGTTCAAACAGTTTACAATATTTTAGAGCAAACACCAGGAAATGAATTGATGAGAAAGGCAGAGGGGAAAGATGTTGGAATTCTAGTAAGAGTACCTGAAGCATCAGGAATTTTAACTGGAAAAGTAAATGCAGAGACCAAAATTGATGAGAAAGATCATAGATCAGTTAGAAAAGGAGAATGGATTAAAGCATCATTAGAAAAAGTTGAACTGCTAAAACCCATTGCAGAAAGAAACGGATTAACAATTACAGAATTGGCAATGAAATTTATCATGACAAAGAAAGGATTTGCATCAGTTTTTCCCACAGTTGTAAGTGAAGATGAGATTGTAAACTATGTAGAGATGACTAAAGGAGAATATATTTCAGCATCAGACATGAAAGAGATTGAAGAATTGTATAACACATGGCCATCTTACGAATTAAAGGCAACATCTCAGGCAAATTAAACAACAAATGGACATTCCCATAGATTCAGAAAAAACTTTAGAAGTAATAGAAAGAATGAATCTTGCCAAAATTGGCGAGTATAAAAAATGGAAGAAAATTATTAAAAAAATTAAAAACGAAGAATCGTTAAATCCCGGAGAATTAGAATACTATACCAATCTGACTAGAATTTACAAGGATTCAGGTATAACTAGTAGAAGTAAGATATACCACACAAAGCTCTCAGAACTAGATGAAAAACCACCATGTATTTCATGTGGGAAAGATTCAGAATTTTATTGCAACATGAATGATCAATATTTTTGCACAGTTCATGTTGTTGGACATGATGAAAATGAATTTTAGGATGCGGGAACTTTTTCTTCTAAACTAAAAGAGTTCTCTACAAAATATTCAACTCGTGTTTTTTTGAATTCGCGAGAACTAAAGAGAATTTTATAATCATCAACATGTATTTGATCCTGTATTGTTTTTGCCATTTCATTTGCCTCATCATGGGTTTTACAATGGATCATTGAAAATACATTGTATGGCCAATCAGCATATGTAGGTCGTTCGTAACAATGACTCACTTGAGGAAATGAGCCAAGAGTTTCTCCAACTTTTGAAATTCTATCTCCAGGCACTTTCCAAACAATCATACCATTTGCAGTAAATCCAACTTGTCTATGCCTCAAGATGGCTGCAAATCTTCTCATCACACCAATTTCTTCATAATACTTCATTTTTTCAAATAATTTATCTTCAGTAATTCCAAGATTCTTAGCAGCTTTTACGAAAGGCTCATCAATTATTTCCATATCTTTTTGTAATTCACGAATAAAATTTTTGTCGTCTTCAGTAGGATCAAATTTAATATTTTTAATTTCTTTTTTCTCTTCTGTTGGTGCAACTTTATGTTTTTTATCATCTACCATGTCAAGCTTTACACCAATCTTGAACAATTGTAAAGTTGGAAGCATCCTTACTTTTTTAATGCCAGGAAGTACATTGAATTTCTCAAGCTCATCTTTTAAATCAGCACCAGGAGGAACAGCCAAAGTGAACCAGAGATTAAATTGATGATCTCGTTCATAATTATGACTAACACCAGGATGACGATTAATTTGACTAGCAACATATTCTAGTTTATCATCTTCAATTTCCATTGCAACTAATGAACTAGTATACCCAAGTTTCCTTGTATCAAAAATAGCACTTAGTTGCCTTAATACACCAATCTCCTTTAGTTGGTTAAGGCGTTCTTTGATGAGTTCGGGTGTTGTGTTAAATTTTTCAGCAATAGCATCAAAAGGTCTCGTAACAAGTGGAAAAGTCCATTGAATTTCATTTAAGAGTTCTTTATCAGATTCATCCATAGAAGTCATCAAGTCAATATCTTGACCATTCAATTAAAAATGTAGCTAGAAATGTACTAGATGATTTTTAATACATAAATAGAAACCCCAGTCCTTTTGATCGATGATAGTTGATCTTAATCTTCAAAATAAGACAGTAATAGTCATAGGAGGGGGAAATGAGGCAGAAAAAAGAATCAATTCTCTATTAAAACAGAATTGCGAGATAATAGTAATTAGCGATTTAATAAGCACACAAGTAAACAAATTATTTAAAGCAAAAAAAATCAAATTCAAAAAACAAAAAATTCAAGATACAAAATTTATTTCAAAATTTAAACCACATATGATTATCACAACTACAACTGACAAAAAGATAAATCAGAAAATAATCAATGCTGCAAAAAGAAAAAAGATCATGGCATATAGTTCAGATAATCCTGAAGAGAGTGACTTTTCAAATCCAGCAATTATTGATTTTGACAGTATGGTTCAGATTGCAATATTTACAGGAGGTCAAAGCCCAGCAATGTCAAAGAAAATAAAAGACAAATCAGCAAAAGCACTCAAGAAATTAATTACAAAAGAAGACATTGTCCAGATTAGAATTCAAAAGATCGCAAGAAAATTTGCAAAGGAATTGATTCCATCACATTCTCAAAGAAGAGAGTGCCTGCATAAAATTATCAACGATAATGAGATTGATCAGTTAATAAAAGACGGACAGATAAAGAAAGCTGAAAAGCAAGCAATTACAATATTGAGGAATTGGAAATGAAGCAAAATATCATTAATGCACGTGTTACTTTTCGTAATTCACCAATTCACATTCTTGAACAATTCACAATAAAAAATATGGAAAGTGCGTATGAGCAATTCAAAATGCATTCAGGATTAGATGAGTGTGTAATTATTCAAACATGCAATAGAATTGAGTTATTTGGAAAATCAAAAACGTACGATATTGATAAAATCAAGAAAACATGGGCAGCAATTACTGGTCTTGAAGAAGAAGCATTTGATGAAAATATAGAATATGTAGAAAATAAAGAAGCCATTCATCATTTGTTGAAACTAACATCAGGATTAGATTCAATGGTAATAGGTGAAGAACAGATTTTAGGTCAAATAAAAAACTCTATCACTTCTGCCAGAGAAGTCAAAGCATCAGGACAACATCTCAATAAATTATTTGACAAAGCAATTAGGATAGGTACAAGAATTAGAAACACTAGCGGTATTGGAGCTGGAGGAATATCAGTAGGCTCTATGGCAGTAAAGCTTGCTGAAGAAAATATCGATGAATTAAAAATGAAGAAAATTTTGCTAATTGGCACAGGTGAAGTATCAACTCTTGTTGCAAAATCATTACAACGAAGAGGGTATGCTTTTGATGTTACCAGTAGAACACTTGGTAGATCAGAAGCTTTTTGTGAAACAATGGGCGGAAACCCAATTAAATTTGAGCAGGTTCTATTAGGTTTTGGGAATTATGATGTAATGTTTGTAGCAACAACAGCACCATATTTTCTTGTAACAAATGAAAGAATTTCTAATGCAATGAAAGAAAAAAAAGATGGAATGATGATTTTGGATTTATCTAATCCAAGGACAGTTGATGAAAAAGTTGCCACAATAGGAGGAATCAAGTTAATGAATCTAGATCAAATTGCTGAGATGGTTGAGAAAAATATGAATTCACGATTAAACAAAGTGAAAACAGTTGAAAATATAATTAATGAGGAAGTTTGTGTATTAGAAGCCTCAATGAAAAGATTAGATGCAGAGCCATTAGTGAAAGATGTATTCAAAAACATAGAGAATCTAAGAGAAAAAGAATTACAAAAAGCACTACAAATGCTTGATGAAAAAGATGAAAAGAAAATTAAGATTATCGAAGAGTTAACAAAAGCAGTTGTTGAAAGTATTGTGTCAACTCCAATGAATAATATTAGAAGGGCATCAGAACAAGGAAAACCAGATATTTTAGAATTGGCAAGTAAGCTATTTGACTATAAAAAACAAGATCAGGTAGACTAGGATTATATTTTACCCATAAAGAATTTGATTATGTCATTTCCTGCAAGAAGATTACGTAGACTAAGAACATCTGAGAAAATGAGGGAGTTGATTCAGCAGACTACTCTATCACCTAAAGATTTCATTTGTCCAGTATTTGTTCAAGAAGATCTAAAGACCAGAGTCAAAGTAGAATCAATGACAGAAATTGAAAGACTACCTTTAGAAGATGTAAATGACGAAGTAGGAACAATTAGTGATTTAGGAATTCCTGCAATCATGCTTTTTGGTATTCCAACTCAGAAAGACGAGTCTGGAACTTCTGCATTTGATGATAGCGGCATAGTTCAAAAAGCAATATCTCAAATTAGAAAGAATTTTGGAGATAAGATTGTAATCATGGCAGATGTGTGTCTATGTCAGTTTACATCTACAGGTCATTGTGGAATAATTCAGGGAGATAAAATTGATAACGATACCAGTTTAGATACTCTTGCAAAAATTGCTGTTAGCCAAGCAAAAGCTGGAGTGGATACAGTATCACCATCTGCAATGATGGATGGTCAAGTTGCAGCGATAAGAAAAGCACTTGATGATGAAGGATTTACAGATGTATCAATTATGTCACATTCAGCTAAACATCGTTCAAACTTTTACTCACCATTTAGAGATGCTGCAGAATGCGCTCCAAAATTTGGCGATAGAAAAACATACCAAGTTCCATATACAAATGCAAGGGAAGCTATGATGGAAGTAGAAACAGACATCAATGAAGGAGTGGATATCGTAATGATAAAACCAGCATTATCTTATTTGGATTTGATTGCTGAGACTCGAAGAAAATACAACATTCCAGTATCTGCATACAGTGTATCTGGCGAATATACATTGGTAAAAGCTGCATCACAGTTAGGATATGTAAATGAAAAAGACATCACAGAGGAAATTCTATACTCAATTAAAAGAGCTGGTGCAGACATGATAGTAACATATTTTGCAAAATCGGCTTCAAGATTTCTTCAAGAATCATGAGAAACGACGAACGATTCGAAATTCAAAGAGCATTTGATTTATTGCCACATGTTGTAGGCTCTAGTTGGGCAGTTGTGTGGTTCAGAATGAAGGGGATAAAAAAGCCCACAAGGGAAGAATATAGAGAGAAAACATTAGAATTTTTAAAGAAAATAGAACCAGTTTTTGACTCTTATCCTAGAGAAGAGGAATTTTCAGAGATCATGAAATACATAGAATATAGAAAAAAGGATGAATATGAGAAGATAAAATCAGGAGAGAATAAAGAAGTTGAAACTCGTTATGATAGATATGTAGATTATGGCTAAATCTCGTCTTTTAGTTGTTTTAAAAATTCCTTTAATATTCTAGTTCTCTTCTTTGCCTCTATTTTTCCAGATTTTGTGTTCATCAGAGATTCTAGTCTCAGCAATTTTTTAAAGAAATGATCAACTGCCCATATTTTATCATCAGGGGTTCTTTTTTTGCAGAAAGGATCATCAATATTATAAAATGGTCGTTTAAGCAAACCACTTGTGGCAAAAACTCGAGCAATTCCAATTGCACCTATGGCATCCAATCTATCAGCATCTTGAAGAATTTTCCCCTCTATAGTATCAGGAATTTTTTTTTGTGAAAAACTATGATCACGAATAGCATCAGAGATAATTGTAATTTCTTCATCGGGAAAATTATATTTTTTTAAAATACTTTGGGACTTTTTTGCACTTTCAATGGAAGACATCTTAGAGCGTTTGTCAGATTTTGGATATGAAACTAAATCATGCAATAGCGCAGCACTCAAAACAAGTTTTTCGTTTGCTCTTTCTTTTTTACATATTTTTTGAGCATTTTTGTAAACTCGCATAATATGTTCAAAATCATGTGCAGGATCATTTTCAATTGTTTTTTTAACTTCGGCTTTAAGTAAATCAAGAACTTTCATTTAGATTCTCCAAATTTTTGGTTTGACAAACTTTAATTTTTTCTGAGTTATTAAAACAGTCCAATTTATAGATGCAAAAACAACGATAAGACATATTCCAATACCATCAATTAATAAAATTCCTGTAAGACGATCTTCAAAGATTTCAAAAAAGGGTCTTAAAACAGTATCACCAAAATAAATCATCATTATATATGACATGGTCCTACCAAACCAAAATCCTACATAGATACTCACACTCTTTGCACGCATTAACCCATATGCTATAAACAGCATATTGCTGGGAAGTGGGGTAGCTCCAAACAAAAAAGATGCAATAATGTATCCATATTTTTTTCTATTTAGATAATCACCAATAATATCAAGATTCGTTTTTTGTTCTTCTCCCACAAATTTTCTAAAGAATCCACTGATTTTTTTGAGAAAGAATCTTCCCAGAGTAGCTCCTGTAGCACCAACCATAGCAAGAATCACAATATTCAAGCTAGGATCAAGAAGGTAGAAAGATGTTAAGACAATCCAGCTCGGGGGCATCAATATTGGTGCAGTGTTAATACCAATCAATACAAGAAAAATGCCCAAATATGAAAATTCACTAAAAAATTCAAAAATATCCAACTTCTTTCAAAAATTATGTCTCATTTTTTGTTTCTAAACCCTTGGATCATCATTCAGTCAGAAAAAAATATCAATATGATCTAAAAAATTAAAAGAATTACAAGATTTTTACAACAATGATCATGTTTTGTAATAAATTGAATCATTCATGCAATATCTTTATAAGCAATTTGTGCCTACACTCAATATGTCCGAGTTAGTTTGGAAATGTTTTAGGTGCAATCTATCTTTCAAGGACGAAGAATTGGCTGAAATGCATAAAAAAATATCAACACATTCCACAACTAAAGTAAAAGCAATTGTTGCTTAATTTTTCAATATTATCTATTAGATTATAATAAAATGCAGAGGGTGGGATTTGAACCCACGAACTCCTGAGAGAAGGGATTTCCTATTATGAAGATCTTGAGTCCCTCTCGGTTGACCGGGCTTCGATACCTCTGCAATGAGTTTGTGTATGGACCAATATTTCTCAATTACTATTAGGAAAAAAGAGAGTATTGAACTGAAATTTCATTATTTTTGAGAAAGCTTATAATCGTGCTAATTTGATTCAAAAATAGATGACAGAGTTCATACCAATTTCACAAGCAAAGAAAATGCGAAGTGGAGTTAATGTAAATGCCGAAGTGAAAAGCAAAGGAGATCCAAGAACTGTAAATCTAAAAAGTGGAGGAACAGTTGATGTCTGCGATGCAGTTATAGCTAACGGTGAAACAGAAGATGACCAAATGAAACTCACATTGTGGGGTGACGACATTAAAGCAGTTAATGTTGGAGACACAGTTGTGATCACTAACGGATACACAAATGAGTTCAAAGGTGAAGTATCCCTTACCAAAGGCAAATTTGGTCAAATGGAAATAAATCCTCAATAAAGATAGTATAAACTTCTTTTTTGTATCTCTACAAATTTTTAAATTTTAAATTAAAGATAGTGGATAGGTGAGCGATTAATTAAATTTTAATCAATATATTTACAAGTAAATTAATACAAGTTTGTGGAAATAGGGGAAATATTCATCACAATAGCAATATTGCTTGCAGGGGCAAAACTTCTAGGAGAATTATTTAAAAAAATTAAACAACCAGCTTTAGGAGGAGAAATCCTTGCAGGGATAATTTTAGGGCCAACATTATTTGGCATAATTCAGCCATCAGAAAATTTAGAGATAATTTCAACAATAGCAATATTTTTTGTTATGCTTTTCATCGGACTTGAAATGAATTTAAGCGAAATAAGAAAAATAGGCAGATCAGCTTTTATTATTTCCATCACTTCCTTAATAATTCCCTTTTTTGTAGGATACCAATTATCAATATTTTTTGGTTTAGAATTAATTGAATCTCTTTTTATCGGATTACTATTATCAGTTACATCAGTACCTGTCAGTGCAATGATTTTACGCGAATTGGGGATTCTTAAAACAAAGACAGGCACAACTGTAATATCCATAGCGGTAATCGATGATATAATATCACTAGTAATTTTGGCAGTAATTTTACAGATTCATGCAAGTGAAGAATATGCACTAAATTTTACAGAGTTAGGAATTTCCATTTTACACATGACATTATATCTTGGAGGAATTGCATTACTAGCTTTTCTAGTATACAAAAGTAATCATCGGATTCTACAAAAAATAGCGTATTTTTTTGAAAAAACAAAAACACATGAAGCTAAATTAGGCATGTTCATTGTAGTAGCAGTCGCATTATCTTTTATTGCAGACCTAGCTGGATTACACTTCATTATCGGTGCTTTCTTTGCAGGACTAATTTTCAGTAAGAAAATCGGAGGTGAAAAAGAGAAAGATAAAACATACGGCATTATGTCTGGAATGACTTTTGCTTTCTTAGCTCCGTTATTTTTTGGAATTATTGGAATAAAATTCAGCGGTCAAGCATTAGAAACAATTATCCCACTTCTAGTATTTTTGATAATATTTGGGATAATTGGTAAGATGTTTGGTGGGTATATTGGTACAAAACTTTCAAAAATTCCACACATTCAAGGTCTTGCAATTGCATCATTATTAAATGGTAGAGGAACAGTTGGTTTAACAATTACCGCAGTTGCTTTTTCAATTGGAATTCTAGACATCAAATTGTTTTCTGTTTGTGTAGCAATCTGTGTTATCACCACGATAATAACACCAATAATTGCAAAACCATTATTAAAAAAGACAAAATAATACGTATTTCACTTTTTAATCAAAAACATTATGAGTGTTTTTAAATTAATGTGTATTTTTGATAGTTGGTACTCAATAACTTCTTTTATTGCCTTGATTATTTTTCAAATCTACTAGTATTACTATTGTTCCGATAATTGAAACAATTATTCCAAAAATTAATACAAATCCAGATAGAGCTAGAATCAACATCGTATTCATAACAGAAGAATCTGAACCAGAAAGAGGATCAAAATTATCTGGATCTTCAGAAAACATTGCTATGACGTCCACATTTCTGGTTCCAATATTTTTGATTTCTAAATTTAATGTATCAGATTGAGAAATATTTAGCATCTCAAAAAGCATAGAATCATTTTGAATAAAATCACCATAATCATCACCGAAAATATTTGAAAGTTTTATCGATAATTTATCACCAAGTTGATAATCAACAATTCTAATTCCCCATAATAATGGGACATCTGATGAAAATGTACTATATGAAAAATAAGCAGAGTCACCAGGCATGATTTGAATCTCACTAGTAATTTTATCAAACATTTCTTCAAATATGGAATTAGAAAAATTGTTCATTTCAGAAATATCATCAGGAACAATAAAAGATGCAATTGAAAGTGAGACAATTATCAATATCAATCCAGATATAGAAATTATTGGACCACGTTTTATCACAACCACATCATGAAACCAAACATATGTTATATCTAGAAAGCGTATTATGAAATTTATCGTTTAGACTTTTTTGCTGCAGTTTTTCTAACTGGTTTTCTTTTTGCTACCTTTTTCTTTGCTGCAGTTTTTCTAACTGGTTTTCTTTTTGCTACCTTTTTCTTTGCTGCAGTTTTTCTAACTGGTTTTCTTTTTGCTACCTTTTTCTTTGCTGCAGTTTTTCTAACTGGTTTTCTTTTTGCTA
>NZ_JBSWSP010000023.1:0-40272 GCF_054095825.1 Candidatus Nitrosopumilus sp. bin_68KS | reverse complement strand
CTAACATAATTGTCATTAATGTAAGACTAGTTATTTTACGTCCTATTTCGTTATTCATGTTATTAGCATTTTTCAATAGAGTTCGTATTTAACCCTAATGGACCATTTGTCCACAATATGAACAAATATTGGGATAATTTCATATAATTTTTAATTATTGTATAATTTCCATAATATTATACTAGTAATATTCTAATTATTATTAAATCATATTAATGATCTGTATATTTTGCATGTATTTTCATAGATTTATGTAAATATTACAGGCTATTTTTAAGCCTTGATCTCTTTACCTAAGAGACTTTTGTATAATGCAATAGCATCAGATTCATCTTTTGGTCCAACTACAACAGCTGAGCCTTTCTTCATAAAACTTACTGATAATTCATTGGTCCTCAATGACAATCCAAGTCCACCTTGATTTTCTACAACGAATCCTTTTTCTTTTGCAATGTTAGTTACATTGTTTACATCAAGATCAAATGTATCAGTTGGTGTGATGGAATAAGTTCTTTTTCCCCTATTTCTTCCACATAATTCTTCTAAAATTAATTCCTCTTTTTGGATAATTTCAAGACTTCCAGTTCCACAAATAGGACACTCCTCAACCCTAAATGTTTTTACAGAATTAAAATCAAGATTTTCCAAATCAATATGTAAAATTTTTTCTGAAAGAGAGGGTTTTTTTCCAATAATAATTTTTACAGCTTCTGCAACTTCAATTCCACCAACTATTGAAAGTATTGATGGATGCACACCCTCAATACTACATGTTGGCATTGTATCTTCATTAAGATCAGGGAACATACAATAATAGCATGCAGATGTATTTGGTATAACTGTAAATGCTTGTCCTGAAACTCCAACTGCAGCACCAGTTACAAATGGAATTCCAAATTTCACACAAGCTTTGTTTAATGCATATCGTGCATTAACACTATCAAGTGCATCTATTACAACATCACATCCTTCAATAACCTCAAGTGCGGTATAATCATTAACAGAAACTGCAAGTGCTTCTATTTTACATTCAGGATTTAGTTTCTGTAATTTTTTTGCAGCCACTTCCACTTTAACTTGGCCTACATCATCTTCATCAAACATTGTTTGTCTGTGTAAATTAGATAATTCTATTACATCTCTATCAACAATTCTCAAAGTTCCAATACCCATTGCAGCTAATCTAGATGTTATGGGATTTCCTAAACCACCAGTTCCAACAACACAAACTTTAGAATTTTTTAGTTTTAATTGTCCATTATATCCAATCTCTTCAAGCATAACTTGTCGAGAAAATCTATCAAGTTCTTTTGGAGATAATTCTTCTGAACCTCCAGCAACTGCAGGTAAAATGTAAATTTCATCACCATCATTAAGAGAAGTTTGCATCCCATTAGAGAATTTTGCGTTCTTTCCATTTATGTAAATATTAATCAGAGAACGTGGAGTTCCATCACTTTCCAATACTCGTCTCTTAAAGTCATCGCCCATTAACTCAGAGACTTTTGAAAATGCATCGATAAGAGAATCAGCTGAAATTTCAGTCTTTTTCTCGCCTCCACTTTGATTCAAAACGGATGGTATTGTAAATATAATATTTGCCACTAGTTTACAACCGCCGATATTTCAGATATATTTGCCTTCATCACGTTAGGTTTTTTCAAAATTTCCATGATTGATTCGGTTGCTTTCAAACCATTTCCAGTTACGTAACACACTACTTTGTCATTTGCATCAATTTTTCCTTGTTCCACCATTTTCTCAAGAACCGATATTGAAACTCCACCTGCAGGTTCTGTAAATATTCCTTCAGTTTGTGCAAGTAATAAAATTGCATCAAGAATTTCTTTATTGTTGCACTCTTCAGCAAATCCGTTATATTGTGCCAGACGTTTGAGTACATATCTGCCATCACCAGGATCACCAATTGCTAAACTTTTTGCAACAGTATCAGGATTCTCAACAGGTATTACTTCTTTAGATTTTTTCTTAAATGCATCAACTATTGGTGCACATCCATGTGGTTGTGCTGCAATCATGTGCATGTTAGAAACATCATCAAGGAGTGAAACACTTTGTAATTCTTCAAATCCTTTACAAATTGCATTAAGCATTGCACCACTTCCGACTGGGATTATTATTTGATCAGGTACTTGCCAATCAAGTTGCTCTGCAACTTCAAAAGCAAATGTTTTAGAACCTTCAACGTAATGAGAGCGCATGTTAATGTTCACTATTCCAATTCCTTTACTATCACCTATTTGTGCAGCAATTCTATTTGCATCATCATATGTTCCATCAACTGCGATATAGTTTGCACCATAAGAAAGTGCTTGAGTAATTTTTGCCATCTCAATGTTACTTGGTGCAAATACATGACAGGGGAATCCTGCTTTTGCTGCATGTGCAGCAGTAGCGGATGCTAAATTACCCGTAGAAGCACATCCAACTGCAGATAATCCAAACTCTTTTGCTTTTGATACTGCAACACCTGCAGGTCTATCTTTGAATGAAAATGTTGGATTTACAGAATCATTTTTGATGTAGAGATTATTCAATCCCAATTTTTTCCCAAGGTTATCAGCCTTAATTAGAGGAGTCATTCCAGCACCAATACTAACAATATTAGATTTGTTCTCTATTGGTAATAATTCAAAATATCTCCAATAGGTATGTTCACGATTTGTAAAGGTGTTCTTTAGAATCTTAGGAAAATCATATTTGACATCAAGTGGTCCAAAACACTCATCACAAATATACTTGAATGCATTATCATAGTCCTTTTTACATTCTCTACATTGCAATGATGTTCTAGTCAAGATCAATTCCTTCTTGAAAAACATAGATAAAAAATCCTAATATCAAGTTAAGCAATACTTAATTTTAATAGATAAAAAATATAATAAAGAATTGAGTTGAAAGTAAGAAAATTAACTAAAAAAGACTATTTTAGAGAAAAATTCAAGCAAAATAAATTTTAATAAATAATTTTAAAAAGAGTAAGGTTTTTAGTGATTTTTGGAAAATTATTTTTGTGAATCAAGCCAAGATCATAATCCTTATAATTATAGGAATAACTATGATAATAGTAGGATTTGCAATTATAACAAATCAAGAAGATAATAAAATAAAAGTTGAAGATGTTTCAGATAAGGAATTAAGACCAACAGAAGAGATCACACCACAAATTCAAGAGAAATTTGACGATATTGAAAAAATAAATTTAGAAAATGAATATTCACCGAAAATCAGAGAATGGTTAGCATCAGGACCCTTTCAAATTGATCGTAGTGAATATGTATTAGGCGAAAAGATTTTTTTAAGAATTGGTGGATTAGGATTGGATGAGAAAGGACAAGTTGCTTTTCTTAGACCGTTAAACAGTACACATTATTCAGTTTATTGGACCATTCCATTTGATGGTGCAGATAAACCAGCATTCAATTATTATCTACAACCACAACTCTCAAAAATTAATGGGTATTGTACTGTAGATGATTTTGTGGGTGATTGGAGAGTTGTGTTTAGAGGAACCGATTATCCAAATTTAAAATTTAGAATAATTAACGAAATTCTTCCAGGTGAAGAAGCTAGTTACACTCCACGATGTTAATTTAATTTTTCTAATGAATTATGAAAACAAACTTGTTTACCTAAATGACATGCTGGTCCTGATGGTTCAACAAGATAAATTATTGCATCAGAATCACAATCAACTAGAATTTCTTTTATCTTTTGAGTATTACCTGATTCTTCACCTTTCATCCATAGTTTATTTCTAGAGCGACTCCAAAACCAAGAGTTACCAGTTTTTTTGGCCAATTCTAAAGATTCTTTATTTGCATATGCTAAAGTCAAAACATCTTTAGTATTGGCATCCTGAACAATTACTGGTACAAGACCTCCACTTTTTTTAAAATCTATATCATCGATGGATTTTTGCATATTTAGAAAAGAAAAATTGGTTTTATAATCTTACAGGAATTTCTTTTTCCTTTAGGAATGCTTTCACACCTTCTACACCATGAGTTTCATAGTGAAAAATTGAAGCTGCTAAAGCCGCGTCTACATTAGTTTTTTTAAATACATCAACCATATCATCAGGCTTTCCGCAACCACCTGATGCAATTACAGGAATTGATACAGAATCAACAATTGTTTTTGTTAGTAAAATATCATAGCCATCTTTTGTCCCATCTCTATCAATGCTGGTGAGTAAAATTTCGCCTGCACCAAGTGTTTCGACATTTTTTGCCCATTGTATAGCATCAATGCCAGTTCCTTCTTTTCCACCATAAATAAAAACTTCATACCAGAATTTTTCATCATTTTCAGAAATTATTGTCACATCATCTTTTAAAGAATAATTTCTTTTAGTATCGATTGCCACTACAATGCATTGACGTCCAAATAATTTCATTAGTTCGGTAATTACTTGAGGATTTTTTATTGCTCCAGTATTGATACCAACTTTATCAGCACCATTTAGTAAAATGTTTCTTGCATCTTCTAATGATTTTACACCTCCACCAACAGTAAATGGAATATTAATTACAGAAGCAATATTTCTCACCAGATCTTTGATTGTATCTCTTTGCTCATCAGATGCTGTGATATCTAAAAATACTAACTCATCAGCACCTTCATTACTATATTTTTCAGCTAATTTAACAGGATCACCTGCATCCTTTATTGATTCAAAATTTAGTCCTTTTACTACTCTACCATTTTTTACATCAAGACAAGGAATAATTCTTTTTGTTAGTGTCATGCTATTTTCTTTGCATCCTCTATTGTAATCTTATTTTCATAAAGAGCTTTTCCTAGGATTACTCCATATGGGGTTTTTTGTTTAACATCTTTTACATCATCAACCTTTGATATTCCTCCACTTGCAATCACATTTATTTTTCCAAGAGCACATGCTTGTCCTAAAAATTCCAAGTCAGGGCCTTCCAAAGTTCCATCACGATTAACATTTGTTAATAAAAATTCTGTAAAACCCATTTCAAGGAATTCTTTGATAGAATCAATTAATTTTAATTCAGTTTTATCCTGCCATCCATGAATAACAATTTCTCCATCTTTATGATCAACAGAAATTACGATTTTTTCAGAACCTAATGACAAGAGTAATTTTTTTAGTAATTCTTTATCTTTAAATGCCAAAGTTCCAATTACTACCCTATTACAAATTTTGATTACATCTAAAATTAGTGATTCACTTCTTAGACCTCCTGCAACTTCAACAGGTATTTTCACTTGTTCTAAGATTTTTTTGATTATGGGAATGTTAGAGCCCAATCCTAAAGTTGCATCTAAATCCACTATATGCAGCATATCAGCTCCATGTGCTTCCCATTTTTTTGCAATTTCTATAGGATTATCACTGTATACAGTTTTTTGTTTAGGATCACCTTTGTAAAGTCGAACAACTTGTCCATTCATTAGATCAATTGCAGGAATAATTTTCATTTTTTACACACTTTAAGAAAATTCTCAATCATTATCTTTCCAACAGTGCTAGATTTTTCTGGATGAAATTGAGTACCAATAAAATTATCTTGTTCAACCACTGCTGGAACTTTAATTCCATAATCAGATACTGCAGTAATCACATTTTCAGAACTTGGTTTAACTCTGTAAGAATGTACAAAATAAACCCATGAACCATCATCAATACCTTCAAGAATCTTTCCAGGGCGTTTAATTTCAAGATCATTCCATCCCATATGAGGAACCTTTAGAGATGGTGGAAGAATAATCACTTCACCATCAATAACGTTCAGACCTTTTTCTTTTCCTTCTTCACTTTTTTCAAAAAACATTTCCATTCCAAGACAAATTCCTAGTACAGGCATATTTCCTACATAATCTTGAAATTCAGTTTTAGAATAATTTCGAATACGGTTAATAGCAGGATCAAAATTTCCTACTCCAGGAAGTAATAATCCAGAATAGTTGTTAGGTTCATCAAAATTTGTGATTACATCTACTGTGGCTCCTGCTTTTTCTAAAGAATTTTTTAAGCTAAAAATATTTCCAGCTCCATAATCAAAAATTGCTACACTAACCATTACATTGAACCTTTAGTACTTGGAATTCCTTTTTGTTTTTTATCTTTTGTAGAAGCATTTCTAAATGCAACAGCAAGTGATTTTATAGCAGATTCAACTTTGTGGTGATCATTATCCCCATACTTTACAGTAAGGTGAATGCAACTATTCAGATTTTGTAGTAATGATTGGAAAAAATGCTCAAGATCTTCTTTTGAAACATCTTCAATTTTATTTCGTTTAATCAATAAAGTAGATTTCCAAAATGGGCGCTTTATCAAATCAATTGATGCTTCAGATAGGGATTCATCCATTGGAACTGATGCATAACTAAATCTTGCAATACCCATTCTAGAACCTAATGCTTTATCAATTACCTGTCCCAGAGTAATTGCAGTGTCTTCAATTAGATGGTGTTCAATACCATCATTGGATTTTGCATTAATCTTCAAATCCATCATGCCATGTTTTCCAAAAGATACAATCAAGTGATCAAGAAAATTAATACCAGTCTTGATGTTTGTTTTTCCAAATCCATCGATATTTACAGATACCTGAACGCTAGTTTCTTTGGTATTTCGATTGATTGATGCTTTTCGGGCGGCCATATTTCTCTCAGACTATAGAATTTGTTTTATTCTAAATTTAATACCTTTGGAAGTAAATCAATAGAGTCCAATACTAGAATAGCACCATTTCTTTCAAATAATTCAAGTTTATTTTGAGGGTTTTTGCTAGTACCTATTATTCCACAAAAAATAGTTTGGTGTCCCAAATCAGTGGCTTTTTTTGCCATGATAAAATCCTCCATTGAATCCCCCACATATAATGTACATACACTTTTCATTCCATTGATTGAATCTACAAGGGATTTGGGATTTGGTTTTGCAAGTTCTCGTGATTCATCTTCTAAAAATGCTGAATTTTTCAAATCAAATTTTTGAAGTAATTCCTTTAGTGAATAACTTACTGATTCTTTTCCTCTACCAGTAACCATTGCAATTTTTGAATTAAAGTTATTTTGTAATTTTTCAAGTAAAAGATCATTTAAAATCACATCATCTTGTTCTATTAAACCAGGAGCACTAAATTTAGAAGGATTTCCAAATAATTTTTGATACAATTGAGGACCATAAAAAATTTGATCAAAATTTTGATATAAAATATTTTCATGATGAGGCCCTGGATAAGATAATTGATTCTTGATTTCAGATATATCAGTTAGATTTTCAAGATATTGTTCTACAGACTCAATACCTGAAGAATCAGAATTTCTTATTACATCAAAAATAAAACTAGACGGATCTTTTTGTAACTTTTTTGCTGCAACAAGAGAAATTATTGAAGCGTATGCAAGATCAACTTCGTCATTGAATCCACCAGTAGATTTGAATCCATCAATTATTTGAAAATTAACATCTATAGTGTCATTAATTTTTGCAAAAGTCTCCAAAATATATTTAGTAGTTTTAATAATTGCAAGATCATATGATTTTGTAATATCAATTAAAACACCATCACAATCAAATATTACAGCATCAATTTCATTTAATACATCAATACAAGAGTTATCAATGTAGATCCCATCAGATTTTTTTGTTAAAGTCATCCCAATAAATCACGGATTGCAAGTAAGAATTTTGAATTCATTTCTTTAGTACCAATTGAAACTCTAAGACATCCTTCGTGATTACCAATTTTTCCTAATTTTCGAATAGATATCCCTTGCTCTGCAAGTGCCGCAAATACTCGTTTGTAAGAACCATGAGCATCAAAAAGCACAAAATTAGCCTTGGAATCAAAGACTTTAAAGGAATCATATTTACGGAGTGTATCGATAATTCTTTTTCTTTCAGTTTTGATGCTGCCTACTGCATCATTCATCAGATTTGATTTTTCTAAAGCTAAAATTCCAGATTCTATAGTAATGGTACTTAGAGGGTATGGGTATTGAAGCACGTTCATAAAAGTATCAGTGAATTTCTTATTTGCAATAAAATATCCTAATCTGAGTCCTGCCAAACCAAATGATTTTGATACAGTCTGGACAACAATCAAATTTTCATGAGTTTTTACCATGCTGGCAAGAGAGTAATCGCCAAATTCTCCATATGCCTCATCAATAATTACAAGACCACCAAAAGATTTGATGAGTTTTTGCAACTCATTTTTTGGAAACTGAAATCCAGTGGGATTATTTGGAGAGTCCAGATAAAGAATATCTGCATCTTTGGATTGTATAATGAAATCTTTTATGTCTAGTTCCATATTGTTTGAAAATGGAATTGCTATCATTGGAATTGAATATAATTTGCAGCGTTCTTCAAAAAATCCAAATGTGGGATTGGATGTTAAGACTTTGGTATCTTTTGATGCAAAATTAGAAAGTATTAAATCTAAAATTTGATCAGAGCCATTTCCAACACCTATCATTGAAGAAGGAATTTTAATGAATTTAGATATCATACCAATTAATCTTTCCACTCCTCCCAATGGGTATTCTCTTACATCAGAATTTTTTTTAGCGGATAATAGTATGTCATTTTGGAATTGTTTTGGAATTACATAATTTTCATTTGAATCAAGTTTTACAGCATCTTTTAGAAGATCAGGTTTTTTATATCCTCCAATATTAGAATATTTTTTAGTTTTTTCATCAAACCAATTTTTTTTCATTTCAATCTACCTCTAACTGATTCATAATGATTGAATAGACCTTCCGCTGTTGTTAAAACTTGTAGATGTTTTGAAAGTTTTGACAATGATGATTTTGAGCATTTCACTTGAGTGTTTATTTTAACAAAGTCCAAAACAGAAAGAGAACCACGAATTTTACCAAATCCACTGGTAGGAAGGATATGATTTGAGCCTAAAACATAATCACTAGCTGAAGATGGAGTATCATTTCCAAGTAAAATTAGTCCAGAAGTAAAAATTTTTGAAGAAACTGATTCAGGGTTTTTTGTCATTACCTGTAAATGCTCAGGAGATAAGGTATTTGCAAGTTTGATCATATCAGATTGTGTCTTACAAATTGCAATGAATCCATTATTTTTTAGACTTGCTTTAACAAAGTTTGCTCTTTGAATTTTTGGCAATAATTCAAAAACCATTTTACTTACAGACTTTGCAAGCTTTTCTGAACTAGTAATAAGATAACAAAAAGTATCATTACTATGTTCTGCTTGAGAAATTAAATCTAATGCAATAAACTTTGGATTTGCAGAATTATCTGCAATAATTCCTAATTCAGTAGGACCTGCAAGCATATCAATTCCAGTTTGTTCACTAACTAGAAATTTTGCTCTAGTAACAAAAGCACCACCAGGGCCAACTATTTTATCAACTTTAGAAATTGTTTTTGTTCCATATGATAATGCAGCAATTGCTTGAACACCTCCTGTTTTGTATATTTCAGTAGCACCACAAATATCTGCAGCAACAACTGTCAAGGGGTCAATATCACCATCAGAGTTTGGTGGTGATACTACCACAATTCTTGAAACCCCTGCAACTTTTGCTGGAATTATTGACATGATAGCAGAACTTGGATATCTAGCTAAACCTCCTGGAATATAACAGCCAACACTTTGAATTGGAATGAATTTTTTAGTAATTTTAATTCCATCAGTGTTAATTGTTTTATTTTTTAATAGGGATTTGATGGTAGATTCAGTTTTTTCTAACCTAGTTTTTGCTAAACGCAATGCATCAAGTTCAGATTTTGATATCTTAGAATATGCATTTTTTATTTCAATTTTAGATAAACGAAAAGAAGAGATTGTTGCTTTGCCAAATTTTTTTTCATATTTTCGTAATGCCTCATCACCATTTTTTTTTACATTTTTTAGAATTGATTCTACAATAGATTTATTTTTTTGAGGCTGTTTTGGAAGAATTTCAGATGTAAATTTTTCAATATTAGATACTTTTATTATTCTCATCAATTTTCTTCGTCACGCTTGATCTCTTCAAGCTCAAGAATTTGGCGAGGTTCATGAACGACAAGACCTTGAGCAATCTTTCGGAGTTTAGGAATAAGTTTGTGGAATTCTTCTTTTTTTATGACTGTATTTATTCCAAACCATCCTTCCTCGCTTAATGGACTAACAGTAGGCTTTTTGAGCGAAGGCATTTCTGCTAATAGTTTCTTGAGATTTTTTTCTTCTACATTTAGGTAAATGTGTAAATATTTTCTACCATGAACAGCACCCCTCATAAGAGTGACAATATCAAATATTTTTTCACGTTTTTTAGGATCTTTTAGAGATTGTTTGTTTACAATCAAATGTGCAGTTGATGTTAGAACCTCATCAACAATTTTTAATTTATTTTGTTTTAATGTAGTTCCAGTTTCAGTAACATCCATTATAGCATCAACATCTTCAGGTGGTTTTGCTTCAGTTGCACCAAATGATAGATGAATTTGAACATTTTTGTTTGTCCCCAAACGTACCCACGGGGTTACAATTAGCGGGTTTTTTGTACCATGATATTTTTTGTAAGATTTTGATTGTTTTAAAAATTTAGAAGCAGTTGTAAGATATTCTGATGAAATACGAAGTGTTTTTTTCTTTTTTCCATAATCTGCAATCATTTCATCGAGATTTTTATAATGATATTTATCTGGAAATGCAATCACTAATCTAATTTTTCCATATTCTAAATCCAATATAGCTTCAACATCAGAATTTGTTTCTCCCACCCAATCCTTTCCGGTAATTCCAACATCATACAATCCTTCTGCTACCATAGTTGGAATCTCTTGAGGCCTAAGCATCTTTACAATAATATTTGGATCATCCAAGTAAACTCGATAAGTTCTGCTCTTTCGATTAACTTTAGTCCAAGATTTTTCTAATAATTTGAAAGTTGCCTCTTCTAAACTTCCTTTAGGAATTGCAAATTTTACATCAGTCATTTTCAATTTTTTCACTTTTTATCTATATAATCGCATGTTTAAATTTGCTCAAGTAATTCTTTAGCCCTATCAAGTGAAATTTTCTTTTCTTCAATCATTTTTTGAACAATATCATCAATTTGTTCAGTAGTAGCTCCTGCGGCTGCTGCAAGATTCCTAGCATGAAGACGCATGTGGCCTTTTTGGATTCCTTCAGTGGCAAGAGCACGGATAGCACTATAATTTTGAGCCAATCCCGTAGCAGTCATAACACACGCAAGTTCTTGTGCAGTTTTTACCCCAAGAACTTTAGTGCAAACTTTAGCCACTGGGTGAACATTAGCTATTCCACCAACAATTCCAACTGAGAGTGGAATTTCCAAAGTTCCAACTAAATTGCCTTCATTATCTTTACTCCACTTGCTAAGAGATCGATATCTGCCAGATTCTGCAGCATATGCGTTTGCTGCAGCCTCAATAGCTCTACTGTCTTGACCAACAGCGTTTGCAACAGCAATTGTTCCATTCATGATTCCTTTGTTGTGAGTAACTGCTCGATACACATCATTATCAGCAAATTCAAAAGCTAGAATAATGTTATCAACAACCTCCTCTCCTCCAACTGCTTCTTTTTCGAACACTGCTTTTGCTTTTGCAATTCTTCTAGTTGAATAGTTTGATAATATACGAAGTAGTGTTCTACCACCAGATATCTTTTCGATTAATGGAGAGACTGCCTCACACATTGTATTTGTAACATTTGCCCCCATTGCATCTCCAACATCAATTAAGAGTTCAACAATTAGCATTTTACCAGAAGGTGTATCAATTTCTTTACAAGAAACTTCTTTTGCACCTTTACCCATTTTAGATAGAGTGTTACTTTTAGAATTTGCCAAATCTAAAATTTCATTGGACGAATTTTTAATTGCTTTAATTGCTATATGAATATCAACATCTAAAACCTGTATCTGACCAATACTGTAAGATTCTATTGCTGAAACTTGAAACCCTCCTTTGATTCGTGCAACTTTGGCACCCTTTGAAGCTGCTGCAATTACTGATGGTTCTTCAATAACCATTGGAATAATGTAGTCTTTACCATTTATCTTGAAATTTGTTGCAATACCCAAAGGTAAAGAAAATGTACCAATTGCATTTTCAACCATTTTGTCTGCTTTATCAAAAGAAATTCCTCCATTTTCACTTTGTAAGATATTAATTTCATCACCAGATAGATTTGCAAAATTTGCAACAATATCTAATCTTTCTTTTCTTGTTTTTTCAAATAATTTTGAAATTGATGAATCTGGCATTTTATTTTACTATCCTCAATAATTTATCATCCATTCTATCTGGAAAACCTTTTCCATCAGTATTTGAAGTAATTACATAAAGACTTCCATCATTTCCCTCAACTACATCACGAACTCGTCCAATACCACTAAGAATGGATTTTTGTGAACTTAGACCCTCCTCAAAGTCTACTTGATACAGATTTGCAGATCTCATCGAGGCCATAATGAATGGAAATTCAAAATCAAGTTTATCACCAGAATAAAACAAAATACCTCCAGGCTCTATACTTGGATCATAACACAATATGGCATCTTCAAAATTTTCATTCCCTGAACATTGCTGTTCTGGCCAACCATAGTTCTTTCCTGCTTGAATAATATTGATTTCGTCATTTTTTTCAGGTCCAAATTCTGCTACAAACATAGTACCATCATTATCCCATGTCATTCCTTGTGGATTTCTGTGTCCTAAAGAGTAAACGGGTGAATCAGAAAATGGGTTATCATTAGGAATTGTTCCATCTTCATTTAGTCGTAAAATTTTTCCAGATAAAGAATCAAGTTCCTGTGGAAGATGTGATGCGTCTGAAACTGTTCCAGTACCAACATATAATTTTCTATCAGGTCCAAATTTTATAAAACCACCATTAGTAAACGAGGAGCCAGGAATTTTATCAAAAATTGTTTCAGCATCTTGTAATTTATTTTTAGATTCTGTAATTCTCATAATTTTATTCCATAAATTTCCATCTTCTTCATATGTCAAAAATACATAGATGTAGTGATTATCCGAAAAATTTGGATCAAGTGTAATACCTAGTAATCCCCCATCAAACACATTTGCAGGACGAAATGCAGCAAGTGGTGATTCTAATAGATTTCCATCCTCAATAACTCTGATGAATCCATCTTTTTCTGTAACAAAAATTCTATCATCTGAAATTGCAATTGCACGTGGTTTGTCAAGATTTTCAGCTACAATAGTTACATAATCATTTTGAGAATTTGAAATGGGTTTTGGTAATGGTATAGGATCATTTGGTGATGTTAGAACCAATACTGAAAATATAATAGCTCCAATAACTGCAACGATTTGAATTTTTTTATCCACAAAAAAGTAATCTTTGCAAATCCTATTAATTACTTTCAAGAATTTGATAAAGCGTATATACGGCTGAACTTCATTTATGTTCAGCGGGGTGGGGAAGCCAGACTAATTAGGGCTAAGTCATCCCGGCGGGCTCATAACCCGCAGTTCAGTAGTTCAAATCTACTCCCCGCTACTTAGTTTCTATAAACGCAAAACCATGAAAGAGATTTATCAAATTTTGCGTGTTTATTGGTCAGGCCCATACGCTGTAAAGGTCTTGTAAGATGTCTATGTGCAGATATTTTTGGAACATACAGTTGTTTTTTGAGTTTTCTTGAAATTTTATTACTAGTTTTACTTTTTGCTTTTTTCCCACAACGAATACACTGAAATCCTTGATTACTGCCTTTAGATTTCATTTTTTTATTACATTTTTTACAGAATGGATTTGATAAGGATATGATTTTTTCAAGATCAATAATTTCAATGAATTCAAGATTAATTATGCGTGGAAAATTTTTTGATGCTTTTCTAACTCCACCACCCACACAAATTTTATCTCCTTTAATCAAATTTGAAGCAATGTTATTGATTCCCGTTTCTTTGTAAACAGCACACCAAAATTCATGATTATTTGAATTAATTTTAAAAAATACATGTCCTCCTTTAACAATTTTAGGACTATTTGACACTATTCCAGTAATTTTTCCTGAAGCATAAGGCAACATAGTTTCAAAAGTTAATTCATTTTTCAAATGATCCCCAGTTCCTTGATTTGATTTGAAAATCAAGTATCCATCTAATTTTTCTTCACTTTTTAGAATCTTAGTTGCATAAAGTAATGAACCAATATTTTCTCCTCTTACACCATAGAAAACAGGATCAGGGCCATGCGGAGTAATTAGAATTCGTCCTTTCTTTGTATCAAAGCTGTTAAACGTATTTGGAAAAGTTTTTTCTTGCATAAGTTTTACGCTGTTAGAAGATATTTTTCTTTCTTTTCCAAATTTAGATTTCTTACGATAGCTTAAGAGTTCTAATGTATAATCATGGAAATCATATCCTATTGCACCGATAGCTCCTACTAATCCTTGACCATTTCCTTTGTAAAAAAATTCAAGATTATTTTTTTTTGCAAATTTTTTTGCAGTATTTCTATTAATTAATCGCCATAAAGCTAAATTACTAAAATCAGTAAAATCAGATGGAATTGAATCATTTTCAAAAAACACCAATCCAGGATTAGCGCCATTTTTTACATCAGAGTATTTGGAAACAAGATTTTTTACTTCTTTTTTTACATTTGATGGATTTTTAGTCTTGATTTTTATGGACACAGCACCATTGCCTCTAGTTTTCCATGGAATGTTAGGATTAAATCGAATTAATCTTGGAAAATCTATAAATTCAGTTTTCTGTTTTTGGAGTAAATCAACAATTTTGTAAGCTAGAAATGTAGTACACATTCCCTTTGGTGAATCAGTATCATCAAACCCAATATTGAGAATTGTTTCTTTTTCCACAATTCACTTTGATAATTAAGACATTTTTAGTTGTTGGATGGTTCAGTTGATTTAAATTAATAAAGTCACATTCCAAGCTGAATTGATCATAATAGATGAAGAAAGGATTTTCAAAGAAATTGAGACTAAAAATCCAGCATCAGTTTCATTAAATGGGCCAGATGGTATTTTACCTCAAGTGCAAGAAACTGCAATGAGAATATCAGAAAAATTTGGAATTCCAGCTTATGTTTTAGCAGACACTACATGGGGAACATGTGATCTAAACACAAATGGCTCTAAAGTTCTTGGAGCAGAAATTCAATTCAATATAGGACATACAATTAATACAGAATCATTAGAAGAAAATCTTGTTTTAATTGATGCGTTTGATGATGTAGAATTTGATAGTGTGGCAAAAAAATGTCCAGAGATATTAAAAGGGAAAACTATTTCACTAGTTACAGATAGTCAGCATTTACATCAAATAGATAAAGTTAAAAAAATTTTAACAGCAAATGGAATCAAAGTAAAAATTGGAAAAGGCAAAGGACAGTTAAATGATGGTCAAGTGTTTGGGTGTGAATTTTATCCTGCATCACAACTAAAAAAAGAAGTAGATGCCTATGTATTTTTAGGCCAAAGTAATTTTCATGCTGCAGGCATTGCATTATCTACTAATTTGCCAACATACATTTTAGATCCTTATTTTAACGAGGTAAGAGAAATTACAGAATTTGCTCAGAAATTAAAAAAGCAGGCATCACTTGCAATATACAAAGCAGCTGAAGCTAAAACGTTTGGGGTAATTGTGGGACTCAAAGAAGGTCAATTATCCAAAGTGTTTGCCTTAAAAATCAAAAAAGAATTAGAAAAAGCAGGAAAGAAAGTTCAGTTGTTTGGATTAACGGACATTACAAATGACAGATTACAAAATCTTAAAGGAATTGATGCGTTTGTTCAAGTTGCATGTCCAAGAATATCCACTGATAATCAATTTGACAAACCTGTTTTATCAACTCCACAAGCAAATGCACTTCTTAAAATTTTACGAAACGAAAGTATTGAAGAATATCTAGAAATTCCACATTGGTTATAATCAGAATACGAGGTTTTTGAATCTAGAATTATCAGATAATTGAAGGTAAGATTTTGAATTTTTTGCCTTTATTTTATATCGTAATCCCTGAGAAATCGCTTGCTCAAGTAAGTCAAGTGCTTCATCTATTTTTGAGAGCATTACAAGACTACAAGATTTATCAAACAACACATCACCATTTTCTGGATAATCATGCAATATACTATTACAGCAGGAGATAGATTCTTGGAATTTTTCCATGGAAAATAAAATTCGTTCTTTATGGTATAGCGCAATGTTGTAATTTGAATTATTCTTTAGGATTTTATCACATAGAGATAATGCTTCAGTAAATTTTCCTATCTTACGATAAGATGATATTTTATTTACCAGCACTGAAATATCGTCTGGATGTATTTGTAATGCAGAATCATAACATTTCAATGCATTTTCAAAATCTTTGAGTTTGCTTAGAGCATATCCCTTATTATTTAGAGAACTAAGATGTAGTGGATTTTCATTTAAAATTTTATCATAATATTCTATTGCTTCTTTTAATTTTCCTGCCAAAAATAATCTATTTCCTTCATCCAATATAGAATTTATTTTAGGATCTGACATTTTCAATCAGAGTTTGGTTTCATGATGATTTTTCCAAAAAGTCCTTTGCCTGTAAGCATTTTTTTGTGAGCTTCTGCAGCTTTCTCTAACGGATATACTGAATCAATTATTGATTTTATTTTTCCTTGTGACATCCAATAGAGACCCTGTTCTAATTCAGCCCTTGTTCCCTGAGTTGAGCCTAAAATATTGATTCCTTTAAAGAAAATATGACGTAGATCAGTTTGTGCATCATAGCCTGTAGTTGCGCCAGTTGTAACAAGGGTCCCACCATAATTCAGTAGGGTTAGTTCTTTATTCCAATGAGTGCCACCAATATGTTCAAAAATCACATCAACGCCAGGTACATCTCCATATGGTTTTGGAATTGTTTTTGCAATCGATCTTACTTCTTTATGCCAATCCTCTTTTCTGTGGTCTACTGCAAAATCTGCTCCAAGTTCTAATAATTTATCTAGTTTGTCAGGACTAGCAGTTGCAATAACAGTACATCCAAAAAGTTTTGCAATTTGAATTCCATAATTTCCAACACCTGAACTACCACCCATTATCAAGACTAATTGTCCAGGTTGAATTTTGGCCCTTCCAACTAACATATGCCATGACGTCAGCAAGGTCATTGATGCAGCAGCTGCTTCATCAAATGAAACATCATCTGGAAGTTTTACAACATTAACTTCTGGAAGATGAGTAAATTCACAATATCCACCCCAAAGAGGACCTGTTTCAAAACCCCATATCGTTCTCTTTTTGCAATCATATTCTCGTCCATCAGTACATGCTTTACAAACTCTACATGACATATTTCCATGAGATACTACTCTATCACCAACTTTGATGTTTTTTACGTCTCTACCAACTTCCACTACTTCGCCTGCAGCATCTGTTCCAGAAATGTGAGGTAGTGGAATTGCTAATGGTTTTCCCCTCATACCCCAAATGTCATCATAGTTTAGTGCTGCTGCTTTTACTTTGAAGGTAACTTCATTGGATTTTGGTTTAGGTACAGGTAGATCTTTAATTTTTAAGATTTTAGAAAAATCATCATCAGTACTATATTTCTCATAAACTAGGGCTTTCATGATTTTTTTGAGATTTTTGGAGATATATGATTTACCAGATAATTACAGACCACAAACAATTATAATCATAAAAACAAAAATCTCAGCATGTCTGAAAATGCAACATTTCCAGGGGATAGAATAGCATCTATTGAAGAATATGAGGCTGGACACAATACCTTTGATGATGGAGACATGGTTAGAGCAGCAACTGTAGGTGAGAAAGATATCAACAAGGAAACACGTATTGCCAACATTAAACATCCAAAACTTCTATCAATTCCTCAAGTAGGAGATATAATTATTGGAACAGTAGCAGCAGTAATGTCATCTATGATTGCAGTTTCAATTGATTACATTAATGGAAAACCTACTACCTCAAAAGTAGAATGTGTTTGTTCAACACGAAACTTGAGAATAAGAAATGTGGCTCTGGTTAATGATATTGTAAAATTAAAAATTCTGAATCATCTAAACGGTACAATTCATGCAGCAATTAGTGAGCCAGATTTGGGAATCTTGTTCACAAAATGTAGAAAATGTGGTGGAAAAGTAGTTCCAATGCGAGATGCCATAAAATGTACTGAATGTGCATGGATTGATGAAAGAAAACTTTCTTCTGATTTTGGCAATAGCGATTTCATAAAATTGAGAGAGTAAGAAATGATTAAGGTTTCGTTCCAAGGTGAACGAGGAGCATACAGTGAAGCTGCTGCAAGAGCATTTTTTAATAAAGAAATCAATACGGTTCCACTATCAACATTTGCCGAAGTTTTAGAGAATACATCCACAGGTAAAACAGAATATGCAATTTTACCCGTTGAGAATTCATTGGAAGGAAGTGTAGGAGAAAGTTATGATTTATTGTATTCCACAGATCTGAATGCCATAGGAGAAATTTATCATAGAATAGAACATTGTTTGATTGGAATCGGAACATTAGATGAAATCAATACGGTTTATTCACATCCACAAGCTTTAGGGCAATGTAGAAAATTTATTGAAGATCATAACATGAAAACAATTCCAGCATACGATACTGCTGGAAGTGTAAAAATTGTCAAAGAATTAAAAAATAAAAATTGTGCTGGAATTGCAAGTAAAGTTGCAGCTGAAATTTATGAGATGCCCATTGTTTCAAAAAATATTGCAAATAATCTAAATAATTATACACGATTTTTAATCTTGTCAAAAACAACTAGTTCTATTTCAGATAATGACAAAACATCGATTATTTTCTCCATAAAGCATGAGCCAGGCTCATTATTTAGAATCATAGAAAATTTTCATAAAAATAATGTCAATCTCACAAAGATTGAATCAAGACCAACAAAAACTAACACATGGGAATATAATTTCTACGTAGATTTTGAAGGACATAAAGAAGATTCAAAGATTTCAGAAATGTTAGAAAAAATAAAACACGATACATTATTTATGAAAGTTTTAGGATCTTATCCTTCTGCCAAACTAAGCTAAAATCCTTTTGGTTTTCTTAGCGTAAAACCCATACTAAATCCAATGATTACCATTCCTGAAGTAATAACCATAAGGTCATATGTGAACCATATTGGATCAGAAGTTCTTACTATGACTCCAGTAATTGTTAAATCAGTATTTCCGGTATTTTGAATGAATATTTCGGTTTCACCATCGGCTAAATGAGTCCAATCTAATTTTAATTCCTTTTTGTAGGAAGTATTTGGAATCTGTAAGCCATCGGCTGGGCTTGACATTTTTAGATCAAATGCATCTCCAGTAATCTCCATAGTTTGTCGTGTACTTGTTGGAGCAGGAATTTTATAGTGAGTAGAATCGCCAACAGATACAACATAATTTTCGTTAACAGTAATTGTTCCAATATGTAAAAATAAAGAATAACCTCCAATTGCAATAATTATACTACCAACTATCAAACCAATGATAGTTCTTTTGGATAACATGTTTGAATTGTTTCAGATACTGCTTAAAAAATTATCTATAGTTATTTTTCTAATACTATCAATTTCACCAATTTAGCAAGTTAATATATTTAATTTCAAGTATGAGATTATGGAAGCTTTAGATCTAATCACAAATAAATTACAAAAAATAAGTATCATTCACGTTGTTTTAGTATCATTTTCAATTCACATGTTTGTAATCTCACATCCTAATTATGAGGTATTAGACGAACTATTTTTTACAAATTTTATGAGATGGTTTATGATAGGAATTGATCATTCACCATATCAATTACCAGGTTTATCATTTATTGTAGCACCATTTGTCTATATCTTTGGAGATAATTGGATCTCATGGAGATTCCCAATAGTAATTTTTGGAATGTTGTTTTTATTTTTTTCCTATAAAGTAATAGAACATACTTCAAATAAGCAAATTGCATTATTAACTTCAATAATACTTGCTTTTAGTCCTGTAATTTTTACTTCTTCGTCATTAATGTTAAGAGATATTCCCGTAATGGCAATGGGTTTTATCTCAATCTATCTTTATTTTAAACAGAAATATTATTTTGCTGCATTATTCATTGGACTATCAGCAATAATTAAAGAAACAGCAATATTTTTTGTTCTTTTTATTGTGATTTATCATTCAATAAAAAATAGACAAGAAATCTTCATGAATATTTCAAATAATATTAAAAAACAAAATATCACATTTCTTAAAATTCCAGCAATATCTATTCTAATAATAATATCATCATTCATTGTTCCTTTGATGATCTATGAGAATACAATTACAGTTCTGGAATATACTACTAGACATCCAGAATATTATACAGTAAATGAAAATGGAGAATTTGGAGTAATGCGATTTGATGTTACAAGAACTACTACAGAATTATTAGAAAAAAACATTAGTGATTTTAACTACATGGACGAAGTGAAAAATCCAATCCAACATTTACAAATATTACTGACAAAGGGATATTACTCACAAAATGAAACCCCTGTTAATCAGTTTATAGCTTCATTTTTACCTATTTCAGGTGGCGAGACAATTCATCATCTAAGATATGGGTATGAAAAAGTATACCTTGATGATGAAATGTTTGAAATGCATGAAAAAGAATATCCAACGTTATGGGTACAATCAAGAATTAATTATTCATATTGGCACGTAGGGTTTTGGAGTTGTATTGTTCTTGTTGGGTATAGTATTTTCCAAAGAATTAGGAATGATGAACATATCGAAAAAGGAATAGTTTTCATCATAGCTGGTTTAGCATTCTTTATTCCATATTTACTGGTAGATATGATCAGAGATACTTTTGCTTATTACATGATCTACTTTCTGCCAATTATGGCATTTGGTTTAGTGTTTATGTTATACAAAATTCCTAATAAAATAGTAAGATTCGCTCTACTTACAGCTTTTATGTTAGCCATAATAGGGAATTTTTTGTATGTATTTCCAGTATGGGGATTTTAGATCTATAATACCTACATCAAAGAAACGTCATGAGGCTGACTTTCTGCAAACCCAGCTCTTGACATTTTAATAAATTCAGCATTTTCTTGCATTTGTGGAATTGAGTGTGCACCACAATAACTCAAACCTGAACGAACTCCACCAGTTAGTTGCTTGAGAATATCAGTAACTGTACCTTTGTAAGGAACCATGGCTTCAACTCCTTCTGCAACATAATCATTAAGGTCATCATCAAGTGAAATTGAGCCTGTTTCTTTTGATTTTCTACCAATTGAGGCAGCTAAAGAGGCCATTCCACGATAAACTTTGAAGCGTTTTCCATTTTTAGTCAAAACAGTTCCAGGAGATTCATCAGTACCTCCAAGCATACTACCAACCATTACAGATGAAGCACCAGAAGCTAATGCTTTTGTTGCATCACCAGAAGTTCTTGTACCACCATCAGAAATTATTGGAATGCCATATTCTTTTCCAATTTTTGCACAATCCATTACTGCAGTTAATTGTGGAACACCTGAACCAGTGATAACTCTAGTAATACAAATTGAGCCAGAACCAACACCAACCTTTACTGCATCAACACCTGCTTTAATCAAATCTTCAGCACCTTGTGCAGTTGCAATGTTTCCTGCAATTAGTTCACAGTTTGGGAATGCTTTTTTGATATTACGAATTGTACTCATTGCATTTTCACTATGACCATGTGCAATATCTACAACAAGTACATCAGCACCTGCTTCTAAAAGAGATTCACTTCTTTCTAAAAAGTCACCTTTAACACCAACTGCTGCTCCAACTAAGGGACGACCTTTCTTATCTTTTGAAGCATTAGGAAAATCTGCGTTATTTGTAATATCTTTACTTGTGATCAATCCTTTGATAATTCCTGAATCATCAACAATGGGTAATTTTTCAATCCTATGTTGATGTAAAATTTCTTTAGATTCATCTAGAGAAACTCCAAATTTTGCAGTTACAACATCTTTAGTCATAATATCTTCAATTCGAAGTTTAGGATCAGCAAAAAGTAGATCTCTTTCAGTAACTATTCCAATTAATTTAGAATTAGAGTCAACTACTAAAAGACCAGAAATTTCCATATCACTGGCATAATCAAGTGCATCTTGAACTGACTTATCAGAAGTAATAGAATACGGGTTCTCTATCATTATACTTCCTGAGCGCTTTACTTTGAGAACTTCATGTGCTTGTTCTGCTATAGTCAAAAATCTGTGAATTATACCTATACCTCCAGCACGAGCCATGGCTACAGCCATAGAAGACTCTGTTACAGTATCCATATTTGCACTCACAAATGGAATGTTTATTGTGATATTTCGTGATAATTTTGTAGATAGATCAGTTTGACTTCTACTTGTAATATCGGAATATTTGGGTACAAGAAGAACGTCGTCAAAAGTTAATCCTTCTTTGAATTCCAATGAAACCTTGTTAAGAAAGTTGAATATTGATTATAAGCCTTTGTGTTGTTTTGTTAATTTAGATGCTATAGTTATTGCATCTTTGGTTGCCTGTACATTATGGGTCCGAATTATGTCAGCGCCATTAATTACAGAGATGGTCTCTGCTGCAATAGATCCAAATAATCGATCAGCAGGATTCTCTTTTCCCAAAATATTTCCCAGAAAAGATTTGTTAGATACTGAAATTAAAATAGGGAAATTTTGTTTAACAGATTTCAAGTTTTGAATAATTGTTATATCCCTTTTTACCCAATCAGATTTAATTTTGGTAAAAAATGGTCCTTGTCCTGTTTTTCTAAAAAATCCAATGGCAGGATCTAACACAATTTTATCAAATGGGACATGGGAATTTTTGGCAATTTTCAAGCTTTCTCTAAAAAGTTTTTTTACTGAAGTTACAGGATTGCCTAAAACGGTTTTTGAGTGATATGCACATAAAATTAGAGATGGTGAATGCTTTAACACCACTTTTTGCATTTCTTTATCATACTTTAATCCTGAAATATCATTAATTATTTCAACTCCATTTTCCAAAGCATCTTTTGCTACTTTAGCCCTACATGTATCAACAGAGATTGGAAGGTTGGAAACATTTTGAATTATTTTAATTGCAGAAAGAACTCTTTTTGATTCAATTTTTTCAGATATTATTGTAGAAAGATATGGTGCAGTAGACATTCCACCTACATCAATAAAATCTGCACCATTATTTTCCATCTCCTTTATTGAGTTTTTAATCTGAATTGTACTTGTATGAATGGATTTTTTGTAAAAAGATTCAGGGCTTGTGTTTAAAATTCCCATAATACGTACAGGATTTTTTCCGCCTACGCCTACATTTGCAATTTTTGCCACATGGTTTATCAAATCTAATGCAATTTGAGTCATATGATGGTTTTAGGTTGGAAAAAGAGATACTCAGATATTTTAAAGGAATTCAATTATTCTGAAAAAAAAGATGTTGAATCAGCTGTCAAGTTAAACTCTCTTTTAAAAAAATCAGATGCCATTGAAAAAATAATTCAATTGATTCAAGGAAATACTGTTTTTGTTATTGGTTCGGGTCCATCATTATCGACTGCAATTCCAAGATTAAGAAAATACAGGGAATCTATTAAAATTGCAGCAGATAGTGCACTAAAACCACTTGTAGATAATGGAATTATTCCAGACATCATAATTACTGATTTAGATGGGGATGAAATCACATTGAAAAAAATTGGGAAAACAAAATCGATTTTTGTTGTGCATGCACATGGTGATAATATTGGAAAGCTAGAGATTGTAAAAAAATTTAAAAATTATATTGGTACAACGCAATCAAAACCTTTTAGTAAGATTCAAAATTTTGGGGGATTTACTGATGGTGATAGAGGAGTTTTTCTTGCTAATTATTTTAAGGCAAAAAAAATTATTTTATTTGGAATGGATTTTGGAAATAAAATTGGAAAATTTTCCAATACAAAGAAAATAGAAAGGAAAACGAAATTAATGAAATTAAAAAAAGGGGAATATCTTTTAGAATGGTTATCAACTATCACAAAATCAGAATTATTTACCACATCAAAGTCAATTAAAGGATTTAAAAAAATATCATACAAAGAACTGGATATTATAATTACCTAGAATGCATTTAATACCCATCCCCCATTAATCAAATTATGAAATTTTCACCAGAGCAGGTAAAGGAAATTGCTGCTTTGAAAGAAAGTTTGATCGAGCAAATTGACAAACATCAAGAATCCATTGAAATGCTAGAAAAAAACATCACTGTTTTAGATTCATTCCTTAAAGATTCTAGTTTTACAAAAGCTTCTCAGTTGGAAATTAAAAAAGAGGTAGAAATTCAACCTGAACCAAAAAAAATTGTAAAGCCCGTAGAAAATTCAATTCCAATTAAAAGAGTAAATGATGGCAAAATAATTGCCAATGCATATGTCACAGTAGAACAACTATCCATAGTTTTAGAAAATGAAATTGAGATAAATGCAGATACTCCTCCCTTCAAATCATTCTTTTTAGATAGAATAATTGGAGAAATGAAAAAGAAGGATTTTCAAGAAGCAGAAAATGGAAAAATCCAAAAGGAATCAATGATTGATTATATAATTAACAAAAACGGAACAGATATTCGAGAAATTATAATTAAAAACTACAGACAAAAAGAAAGAGTCAACGAGTTAATCAATACAGCAGGATGGTCATTAACTAGAATGCTTGAAAATATCAAAAAGTGATAACATGGATAAAATCGTAGTTTTAGATTTTGGGTCACAGTATAGCCATTTGATTTGCAGAAGAATTAGAGAATTTTCAGTTTATGCAGAACTTGTACCTTTTGATATCACTTATGAGGAATTGCAAAAACTTAATCCAAAAGGAATAATTTTTTCAGGAGGTCCATCAAGTGTTTATAGTTCAGATGCGCCAGTTCCTGAAAATAAAATCTTTGAAATGAATTTACCATTACTTGGAATTTGTTATGGTCATCAATTAATTGTAAACAAGTACGGTGGCAAAGTAAAAAGAGCAAATAAAGAATATGGTTCATCACTACTTACAATAGATAATGATAAAGATCTACTAAATGGAATTGGGGAATCAGTTAGAGCATGGATGAGTCATGGAGATGAAGCAGAGCAAATTCCACCTGGATTTCGGGTAATTGGACATACTGAAGGTGCAAAAGCTGCTGCAATTGCATCAGAAGACCAATCTATTTACGGAATTCAATTCCATCCTGAAGTGGTACATACAGAACAAGGAACTGAAATTCTTAAGAATTTTGTTTTAAAAGTTTGTGGGGCAAAACAAGATTGGACTATGGAGGGATTCATAGATACAGCAGTAGAAAAAATTTCTAAAATTGAAGGAAATGTATTATGTGGAGTAAGTGGCGGAATAGATTCCACAGTAGTTGCACTATTAATTCACAAAGCAATTGGAGATAGACTAAAGTGTGTTTTTGTAAATAACGGACTATTACGACTAAATGAAGAAAAAGAAATTGAGGAGATGTTCAAAGATAATTTCAAAGTTGATTTCACTTCAGTTGATGCTGCTGAACAATTTCTTAGAAAACTCAAGGGAATAGAAGATCCAGAAAAGAAAAGGATGATTGTAGGAGAAGAATTTATTCATGTTTTTACAGAGTTTGCTGAAAAAAATGGCCCTTTCAAATGGTTGGCTCAAGGCACATTATATCCAGATGTAATTGAAAGTGGAGTTTCAAAAGGTCCTGCAGCAGTAATAAAATCTCACCACAATGTAGGGGGGTTACCAGATTGGCTCAATTTAGAAATTTTAGAACCATTAAGGGAATTATACAAGGATGAAGTAAGAAAGATAGCAAAAATCCTTGGAGTTCCAGAAAAACTTTTCATGAGACATCCGTTCCCGGGACCAGGGTTAGCTGTTAGAATAATAGGAGAAGTTAATCCCACCAAACTAAAGATTGCAAAAATAGCCAGTAGAATTGTTGAGGATGAATTACTAGAGGCAAATTTGTATGATAAGGTATGGCAAGCATATGCTGCGGTAGGTGATGATAGGGCAGTAGGAGTTGTGGGGGATGAACGCAGATATGGCAATATTGTGATGATTAGAGTTGTAGATTCAATTGATGCAATGACTGCAGATTGGACTAGACTACCTCATGGTCTTTTAGAAAAGATGAGTAATAGAATAACAAACGAGATTGAAGATGTTACTTGGGTAACATATACAATTTCCAGCAAACCTCCTGCAACAATTGAGCCACAGTAGTGATAGTTTTGGAATATGAAAAAATTTGTGATGATATTTTAGAGTGTGATGAAAAAATCAGATATGTAGGAGTTTATGATTATGGAGAACTCTATGACAAGATGAAAGTAGGGTTACAAAGTCATTTATCAAGAGAAGAAACTGAAATGTCATTATCTCAAGCAGTGTATCGATGGTCTACACGAAAGAAAACATCAGAAAAAATTGGTAAGCCAATTTTTGCATTAGCAAAATATGAGAAAATATTTCGTATTACAATTCCTATTGGAGGAGCAGGATTAATTTTGATTACCACAGAATTAGATATAGATGTTATTGAGATAGTAGATAAAATTCTAAAAATTAAAAATAAATATTCCTAAAATTTTGAATTGATATGGATTTTCATGTTTTTGACACATATGTGAAAGCAAAAGACGGTCATACCATGCATTTTGATGTAGTTACAGACAATAGCGATACAGAAAAAGCAATTTCGTTTGCAAAAGAATGGTTAAATGGAATTGGGGAAGAAACTGCAAAGGTAAACACAGAAGAATGTAGATTTTGTCACACACAGTCAGTTCCAGAAGATATGGAAATTGAAATTATGACTAATGGATACTATATCCAAAAAATAGATGGATGTCCAAAAGATTAAGTTAAGAGAGCTGCACCAAACACGCCTGCAGAATCACCTAATTTGTTTTTCAAAATAGGCGTATCAACTAAATCTGAAAACACTTTTCCATAAACGGACTTTTTTCCTTCAGTGTATAAAAAATCAATATTTGACAATCCACCACCCATAACAATTGCGTCAGGATCTAAAATATCAATTACATTTGCAAGAGCATATCCAAAATTTTCTAAAAAGTCTTCTTTCCATTTCTTATCAATTTCATTTTCAATATTAGATAAAATATCAATCAAAGATATTGATTTGCCAGTTTGTGTTTTCCATTCATTTTCTAAAGCTGGACCACTGATGTAAGTCTCAACACACCCACTTTTTCCACAATAGCACAAATTTCCATTACGATGTAAGATGTGATGTCCCCACTCTCCTGCAATATTGGTTCTACCAGAATGGAGTTTTTTATCAATTACAATGCCACCACCAACACCTGTGCCCATAATAACACCAAAAACTAAACCATAATCAATTGCAGCACCCAAAGTAGCTTCTGCCATAGCAAAACAGTTAGCATCATTTTCAATAGAAATTTTTTTTCCTATCTTTTTTTCTAGATCTTTTTTTATTGGCTTTCCAATCAAGCATTGAGTATTGCTATTTTTGATTAATCCTGTTTGGTTAGAGATGGTGCCAGGCGTACAAACACCAATGGAGAAATCAGGAATGTTTTCAGTTAGTCCTAAAACTAAAGATGAAATGTTGTCGAGTATTTCTTCATAATTATTTTTTGGTGTTTGAACTCTTTTTCTTTCCAAAACGTTAAGATTCTCATCAAGTAAAATTGCTTCAGTTTTAGTGCCACCTAAATCTACACCAAGTTTGTACATTAGTAAATAATGAAGATTAGAAGGTTTTAGTTTTAACTAAATTATGCATTTAATGCATTCCGCCACCTGGAGCACCAGATGTAGCGATTACGTCATCGATTCTTAAAATCATACATGCTGCCTCAGTAGCTGATTTGATTATTTGTTCTTTAACTACAATTGGCTCTATAACATTAATGGCCATCATATCTGCAATCTGGGTATTTCTAGCATCGATTCCAGTCCATTTTCTACCTTGATTTTGTTTTGCTCGTAGATTAGCCATAGTATCAATTGGATCCATTCCAGCATTTTCTGCAATAGTTAATGGGATTACTTCCAGTGCTTCGGCATATTTTTTAATTGCAAGTTGCTCTTTTCCATCAAAATTATCTGCCCAATCTTTGAGTAATGATGCAGCATATGCTTCAGGGGCACCGCCACCTGCAACAATTTCGGGTTTTTCAACTACATCTTTTACAACCATTAAAGAATCATGAATTGAACGATCGACTTCATCAATTACTCTTTGAGAACCGCCACGAATTAACATAGTTACAGATTGTGGATGTTTACAACCCTCAATGAATACCCATTTATCAGATTCAACTTTCTTTTGATGAGCTAATTTTGCAGAACCTAAATCATTTTCTGATAGATCATCAAGATTATTAATTACTCTACCTCCAGTTGCTTTAGATAATTTTATCATATCACTTTCTTTAACACGACGAACTGCCATGATACCATATTTTGCAAGATAATGTTGTGCAATATCATCAATTCCTTTTTGGCAAATCAAAACGTTGGCACCTACATCATGTAATTTATCAACCATTGATTTTATCATTCTATTTTCTTCTTCTAAGAACATCTGCATTTGAGTCGGATCTGTAATTCTAATCTCTGAACTCATTTCAGTTTTTTCAATTTCTAATGCGGAGTTAATTAGTGCAATATGGGCATTTTCGATTTTTGTAGGCATTCCACTATGAACAATTTCTTTGTCTAAAACAATTCCTTTGACAATTTGCGTATCCTGAATTGAACCGCCTGATTTCTTTTCAACTTTAATATTTTCAAGATCAACTGAATATACATCACCTTTCTTAGTAGCGATACTAAGAATTGCGTCAACTACTATTTTTGATAGTATGCCACTGTCTTCAGAGATTAATTTTGATTGCATGCTTGTAGTTGCAATTTTCATAAGAGAGTCTCTATCATCAGGTTGAACTTTTTTTGCTAGTTCAGAGTAAATTTCAAGAGTTTTATCAGCAGCTGCTTGGAAACCATCTACAATGGTTGATGAATGAACGTCTTTTTTGAGAAGATCTTCTGCGCGTGCCAATAGTGCACCTCCAAAAACTACTGAAGATGTTGTACCGTCTCCTACTTCATTATCAACAGTTTTAGAAATTTCAACAATCATTTTTGCTGCTGGATGTTGAACGTCAATTTCTTTTAGAATGGTTGCCCCATCATTTGTAATAGTAACATCACCTAAGGAATCAACTAACATTTTATCAAGGCCTCTAGGTCCAAGGCTACTTTTTACTAATTCTGCAACTAATTTTGCTGCTGCGATGTTATTTTGCTGTGCGTCTTTACCTTTTTGCTGTAGTGCACTTTCTTTAAGAACTAAAACAGGTCCATTTGGTCCTTGTTGAATTGATGCCATTTAGATTCAGCTACAATCCCCTGAATCCCCCTTTTTAACATTACTTAGTTGATAGGTTGAATGTAACTTCGTTTTTTCACATCAACAATTCCTCCTGAGAGAATTCTAACAGAAGGTAAAGCCAAGAATGGTAAGAATAATGGAATCAGATGAGGTCTTGAGAATTTACACCCTAAATCAACAATAGTGTTATTGATTTTTTCAAAATTTGATGAAACTTTTTCAAAAGAATCCGTAGAAACTATACCTGCAAATTGTAATGGCAAAGATGCTAGGATTTTGCCTGATTTCACTACAACTAGTCCACCTTGATTCTTTATGATATGATTTGAAGCAAGAGCCATATCAGAATCATCAGAACCAATAACAACCATATCATTTTCATGAAAACTCCAACTAGAAGCAAATGCACCGATATCAGCTCCAAAATTTTCAAGAAATCCAATAGAATGTTGATTTGTACCATGAATTCTATCATAGGCTGAAACTTTCCAAACATCAGAATCTAAAGAGGCAGAAATTTGACCTTCCTTAGAATGAAGTTCTGCAGAACCTAACTTGGTAATGATTTCAGTTTGCATAAAAATTGTATTTGCAAGAACATCTTTCTTTTTTGATTTTATAATAAAATCATTTTTGGTGAATTTTTTTAGTTTGACAGTTTTTTTAAACCACGGAGATATTGTTTTTTTCTTGATTGTGACAATAATTTTTCCATCGTCTACTACTAGTTTTCCTCCCACAAAGACTTTGATTGGTTTTATTGATTTTAGATCATTTAAGATTAGAATATCTGCTAATTTTCCCGGTGCTATTCCACCTAGATCTTTTCCCATGTTATAATAATCAAAATTATTTTTTGATGCCATAGTAATTGCATCAATTGGTTTGAGGCCAAGTTTGATAGATTCTCTAACACAGTGATCAATATGACCAAATTTTGTAATATCAAGGGGATCAAGACCATCAGAGCAAAACATTAAGCGATTAAGATACGTCCCATGAGACAAAACATGTGGAATTATTTCCTTCAGATCTCGTCTAATGGAACCCTCTCTTATCATAATCCACATTCCAAGACGTAATCTTTCTAATACTTGATCAAAATTGATTGGTTCATGGCATGAGAGAATACCAGAGGAAACATATGCATTAAGTTTTTTTTCACTTGCTCCAGCAGTATGACCATTAATAATGCAATCAAGCTCTAGCATAGAGGAAATGGATTTCATTGTTTTGGGTTCACGAAGAATTACTTTGGTCCATGAAAAAACTTCACCCAAACCAAGAACATGAGGGTGCTTTACTGCAGATTTTTCCTGTGATAATGTAAGTGAATTGCTGTTGCTAAATTTTGCATCAACAGGTAAACCTCCTGGTATGACTTGAAAAATTCTTATCGGCAAGTCTTCACCAAGTTTAAGGAATTCTTGAAAACCTTTGTATCCTGCAACACTAACAATGTCAATCGGATCAGAAAATAAAGAAGTAACACCACAAAGAAGTGCCTGTTTTACAAATTCTGATGGCAATACAAATTGATCAATATGTAGATGAGGATCTGCAAACCCTGGACAAACATATTTGTTTTTTACATCTAGTACAGTTGTTTTTGGACCTTGGGTATGAGAAGCATCAGGACCAACATATGCAATTCTATCATGAATAATTGCAATCTGAGTTTTTGGGAGGGTTTCTCTGGTATAGACTGATAGTAAATTGCAATTTTTTAAAATGAGATCGGCTTTCTTGTCACCCATTGCTACTGAATTCAATGAGGAGATCGAAGTTGCTAGGCTCGAAGTCACAGTTGTTAATTGGATTTTGCGCCTATTATAGATTCAATGCTTAAATTACGGTTGAAGAGGTTTTTTTGATATGAACATTCCTAAGGTGATCAGAAAGTATTGTGCAAAATGTAAAACACATACTGAACAAAAGGTCTCCATTTACAAGGCTGGAAAAAGACGTGGTTCTGCAGCAGGCGAACGTCGACACGCAGAGCGTAAACAGGGATATGGTGGACAAAAATTTCCAAAATTAGCAAAACCAGCCAAAGTTACAAAGAAAGTTACTCCTCTTATGACATGTACTGTTTGTAAAAAGAAATACAATAAAAAAGGCATCAGAATTAAGAAATTTGAGTTGGTGGCAGCATGAAGAAAGATCATATTGAAATTCCTAAACCATCAAGTAAATTCCAAAAAGTCAACTGTGATGAATGTGGCGAATTACAAGTAGTTTATTCTCATGCATCAACACAAGTTGCATGTAATTCCTGTGGAAACACTATAGCAGAAGCAACTGGTTCTAAAGCCAAAATAAACGGTAAAGTCTCAGGTAGTGCTGAGTAAATCATAATCCTGTTTTGAATTTAGATTAAATGCAATTCTTTTATCATCTATAATGATATAATTCTCTTCTAAATTTTCTAGCGATGTGATTTTATTTGAATTTACTAGAGAGATTCCAGTGTAATGACAGACTTGATTATCAAAATTTAGTGGGTAATTTGATTCAAGTCCAAGTGAAGATAAAAATTTCTTAGTCACAAGAATGCTTGTCCATATTTTTTTAGAATCATAATGACTAATAATTTTTTGAATAATATCATCATCGAGTAATGGTAAATCACCAGAAGTAATCAAAACTACATCATCTAATGATTTTAGAACTAAATTTAGATCTTCAACATAACCAATTCCAGGAGTGTCAAAAATTTCAATATTATTTTCTTCTAGTAATTTTTTTGTTTTAGGTGAATTTGTACTAGTAATGGCTAAAATTTTTGAAAATAAATCTGAATTTTTTAATGAATCAACTACATGCAAGATTATAGGCTTTTTGTATTTGAGTAAAAGTTTCTCGCCATCTAAATTCATACGAGTTCCCTTACCACCTGCCATAACAATACCAATCATATAGATACAAACACCATTAATGAAGCCAATCTTGTAAGTTCATTTGTTGCACCAAGTACATCACCAGTTATTCCACCAAAACTACGAGTAGAGATGGCTAAAAGAAAAATAGTTAGAGTTACAGATACTCCAAGCATCACTAGTCCAGTAGTTTCTCCAATAGCAATCACAGGAATAAGCATAATTATGAATGCAGCAATGAGTTTTTTCTTATCTTTCATTATTTGTACAAAGGATGAATTTGAGCCTAAAGAGGCTGAATTTCCTAGGCTTGCCATTAGTACCATTGAGAATTTTGCTAAAATTTCACTTATCAAAATAGCTTTAAACAAATCAAAACCAGTAGTAAGAAAAATTGTAATAACTAATCCGATGAGGTATAATACAATCCCTACAATTCCAGCAGAACCAGTAGAAAGATCTTTCATTGCTTTGAGTTTTTTATCTTTACTTCCTTTGACCATTAGTCCATCAGCAAAATCAGCTAATCCATCTGCATGATGAATTCCAGTTACAATAGCAATTGAAGCTACAACCAACAAGCTGACTAGTAATGGATCTAAAAAGAAAGATAATCCAAAACCCAAAGAACCAACTAAAAGACCAATTACAATTCCAACAAGAGGAAAAAGATACATGAATTTTGCAATATTTTCTAATGTTGTATTTGATGAAGGAAGTATTGTTAAGAATGAAAAAATAGATCCAATTTCTTTAAACATGAACCCACCAGCCAATGAATGACAATATAGTAATAATTGGTATTGTCACAATTCCAAAGAAAAGAATTGAAGTAAGTTTCATCATAGTTATTGCAGAGGATACATGTTTTTTTGTTAGTATGATTTCTCCATCACCTAACTTGTAATGATTTATCTTTTCAAATTTTGTTTCCAAAGCTCCTGCAAGTGCTGCCATTGGATATCCGGCATTAGGGCTTTCAGTTTTTTTACCATCACGAATCATTATTTTGTATGATTCCTTCCAATTATTTTGAAGTATAGCGGCAGAAATGATCATAATTAATCCAGTTAAACGTGATGGAATGTAGTTTAAAATGGTGTCACAAGTTGCAGTAAACCACCCTACATTTTTGAAGAGTTGTGTCTTGTATCCAATCATTGAATCTGCAGTATTGATTACTCTATACACAAATGCTCCAGGTAAGCCAAAAATTGAAAAATAGAATAAAGGACCTGTAATTCCATCAACAGTATTTTCACTAATACTCTCAAGCACGCCTGAAATTACATGATTTTTATCTAAATTCTTAGTATTTCTCTTTACAATCATAGATAGATTTGTTCTTGCTTTCTCTAGATTATCTTCATCAAGTGATTCAAGGACGCTATTTGCATGTTTTTCCATTCCTCTAATAGCAATTGTTGTTTTTAGTAATAACCCACCGACAATTACAGATACAACTATAGAAATAATATCAAATGTGATCATAGAAATTCCAAAATTCAAAAGCAAAAGGAATGAAATGACGATAATGGATGTAATAGTAATGATCAAAATTCCCCCAACTTTTTCAATTATATTATTTTGATTTTTTGCAACAGGCGTTAAGATTGCAAGTAATCTTCCAATCCAAGCAGTAGGGTGATATTTATTTTTAGGATCTCCAAATAATAAATCGATGAAAATTGCAATACCGATGATAGAAATTGATTCAAGAATCATTGTATCATCTTCTCAAGTGATTTAATATCCATGTTTGATTTGACAATTTTTGCTAATCTATCTAATTCCATATCAATTTTTGAAAGATTTTTCCTAGTCCATGCAATATTTTTGGGTTTTGCATTTAGAGAATCTTCTTCGGGTAAATCCAAAGTCATTAATGGAATAGTTCCAATAACAGGAATCTTTGTGATGTTTTTGAGTTTTTTAAATCCTGGTTTGAGTACATTTAGGTCGCCTCGAAATTTGTTAAATATGAAACCCTTTACAAGTTGCTGATATTTTTTATCAATTAAAGCCATTGTGCCCACAAGACTTGCAAAAGAACCACCCCTATCAATATCAGAAACAAGTAATACTGAAGCATCTGCTTTTTGTGCAATTCTCATATTTGCAATATCAAATTTTTGTAAATTGATTTCAGCAGGTGAGCCTGCTCCTTCGATAATAACCAAATCAAATTTTTTCTGCAAAGTTTTCAAGGATTTTATTGCAATTTTAATTCCTTCAGTATTTACAAATTTTTCATAATAATCTTTAGCATGCATTTTTTTGTAGCGTTTTCCATTTAGATATACAAGACTATTGTAATTTCCTAAAGGCTTTAGCAAAATAGGATTCAAGGCAGGTATAATTTCACATCTAGCAGCAATTGCCTGAATAGCTTGAGCCCGAGAAATTTCAAATGTAGGCGTGATACATCCAAAATTTGACATATTTTGAGATTTGAATGGTGCAACACTGAATCCTTTGTCTGAAAAAATTCTACAAAGTGCTGCAACTAGTGTTGTTTTTCCTGCACCGGAAGATGTTCCTTGAATCATTAATGATTTCATACAAGACTCTCCAAAGCTTTTACTAGTTTTAGGTTATCTCTGTGAGATTTTACAGCAATACGAAAATAATGATTGTTTAATCCTCTAAAATTTTTACAATCACGAATTAGAATTTTGTGTTTAAGTAATTTTTTTTGTATTTGTGTGGAATCATGATTTGTTTTAATTAGAATAAAATTTGTTGATGAGTCATGACATTCAAAACCATCTAATTTATTGATTTTATTTTTTAAATAGTTGAGTTCTTTTTTAATAATTAATTTTGATTTTATTAGGTGAGGTTTATTTTGAAGGGAAATTTTTGCTGCATCTTGTGCCAATGAATTAACACTCCAAGGAATTTTAATTTTAGTTAATATTTCAATCATTTGTTTTGATCCTGCAGCATATCCAATTCTTAATCCTGGAAATCCAAATGATTTAGTCAAAGAACGTAAAACAAAAAGATTGTTATATTTTTTAACATATGAAATTACAGATTCATTTGATTCAGGGACCAGTTCAATAAAGCACTCATCAACAAATACAAAAGAAGAAAGTTTTTGTGCTCTTTGAATTATTTCAAGCAAATATTTTTTTGCTAAGAGTGTTCCAGTTGGATTATTAGGATTGCAAATAAAAACACAACCATTTTTTGGGATTTGTGAAATAAATGAGTCTATATTTTCAGATAAATTTAGTGTTTTAAAATAAGATATCTTAGCATTGTTTAGTTTTGCAGCTGTTTCATATTCTTGGAAAGTTGGTATAGCAATCAAAGTTTTTTTTGCAGGTAAAAATGCATAACAAAAATTATAGATTATTTCAATTGCACCATTACCAACCAGTAAATTAGATTTATCCAAATTAGTATATTTTTTTAGGCTAGAAATTAATTCAGATGAGTCTATATCAGGATAGCTTGCAATATTATCAAAATTTTTTTTGAGTATTTTTTTTACAGAATTGGGTATTCCTAGTGGATTGATATTTGAACTAAAATCCAGTATTTGTGGAACAGAATTTTTTAAAGGATTTCTTCCTCCATGAATTACAGGAATATGTCTAATTATGGAAGATTTTGTTCTTATTTTCACAGTTCCAAATAGAATCAGCCGATTTAGTATGTTGTGGTAAATCAGAAAACGATTATTAATTGAAAGAAGCCAATTATTACATTATGGCTAAAAAACGAGTTGCAATTATTGGGGTGACAGGGTCAGTTGGGCAAGAATTTGTACAATCATTAAGTAATCATCCATGGTTTGAGGTGACTCAAATTGCAGCATCTGAGCGCTCTGCAGGTAAAAAATACCTAGATGCAATAAAAGATGCAAGTGGAATTGTTGCATGGGATGTTGGAGGAGAAATCCCAGAATATATCAAAGAAATGACAGTAAAAGGGATTGATGAATTAGATGTATCCCAATTAGATTTGGTATTTTCTGCAGTTGAATCAGAAGCTGCCAGAGATATTGAGACTAAAATGGCAGCTGATTTACCAGTAATCTCAACTAGTTCAGCATATAGATATGAAAATGATGTTCCAATACTAATTCCAGGAATAAATGATGAGCAGACGGAATTACTTGAAATTCAAAAAAAGAATAGAAACTGGAAAGGATGGGTAGCACCTCTTCCAAACTGTACAACGACAGGTTTAGCAATCACATTAAAACCATTACTTGAAAAATACGGGGCAAAGAAAGTCATGATGACATCAATGCAAGCCATTTCAGGTGGTGGAAAATCTGGCGTTTCTGCAATGGGGATTACAGATAACATAATTCCATACATTCCAAAAGAAGAAGGAAAGGTAAGGCAGGAAACAAGGAAAATTTTAGGGAAACTAATAGATGGTAAAATTGAAGAAGCAGATATTAGAATAAGTTGTACTTGCACTAGGGTTCCAGTAATAGATGGACACACTGAATCGGTTTTTGTTGAAACTACAAAGGAAATTAATCCGGCAATGGCAAAAGAGACTTACAATCAGTGCAACAAAGATATTTCTGTTTTAGGTCTACCTTCTGCTCCACAAGACTACTATGCATTCCATGAAGATCCTACAAGACCTCAACCTAGAATGGAAAGAACTGTTGGGGATGGAATGACTACAACAATAGGAAGAGTTGAGAAAGAAGAACTGTTTGACAACGGTCTCAAATACATGTTATTTTCTCACAACAAAAAAATGGGTTCAGCAAAAGGTGCAGTATTACTTGCAGAAATGCTATACAAAAAAGGCAAGATTTAGATAATTTTTTGTAATTTTTACAATAATAACTTTATAAGAACCAGAAATCTAGATCGATTCAGGTGTTTTAAACGGTAAAAGTAGATGATTTAGATTTACAAATTTTATCAGAATTATCTAATGACGCATCAATTTCAGTTCCTCGATTATCAAAGAAAATTAATGTTAATTCATCAGTCGTTTATTCAAGAATCAAAAGATTAGTTAAAAGAAAGTTAATTGAAAGATTTACAATTGATGTTAATGATGCCGAACTTGGGTATAATGTTAAAGCATTAACTGGAATTAATATGGATACAAAAAAACGTGATCACATTATTGAAGAATTATTCAAAATTGATGGAGTGAGAGAAGTAGCAGAAGTCACGGGAAGATTTGATATTTTGGTAACAATGTATTCAAAATCATTGGATCAGATGCATAAGATGGTCTCAGAACGTATTGGAAGAATAGAAGGAATTCAGTCTTCAGAGTCCTTTATTGAGATGAAATCACGTATGAAAGCAATGCCATATATGCCATCAAAGGGTAGTGACTGATATTGCAAAAGCAAAAGTCTGAATCCCGGGTTGCAGTTTATTATGAATTAACAAAACCCAAAATTTGGTACCTACTTGTATTTACGGCATTTGGCGCAGCATTAACAGCATCTAACATTTATGGAATTGAAATTTCTCCAGCAACTTGGTTACTTATGTTATTTTCAGTTGCTGCAGGTTCAGCTGCTGCAAATACATTGACTAACTATCATGATAGGGATATTGATGCCATCATGGAAAGAACCAAAGGCAGACCTCTCCCATCAAAAAGAATCTACCCTGCTGAAAAAGCAAGGAATTTTGGACTAGTTTTAGCAGGAATATCACTAGTTTTAGCATTTGGAATTTCCTTTACTACTACATTGGAACAAGGATTATGGGCAACCGGATTCATTGCATTTGGATTAGTAAATAATATTCTAGTTTATTCATATGCTCTAAAACGAAATTCTAGAACTAACATAATTTTAGGTGGATTATGCGGTGGTTCACCTCCAATGATTGGTTGGGTGGCTGTTAGCATGTCTGATTTATGGACAATGGGACTTGCAATGGCAGGATTAGTATTCATTTGGATTCCAATGCACATATGGGCTTTAACATTACATTTCAAAGATGATTATAATAAAGTGAATGTTCCAATGCTAACAGCAGTACAATCTGAAAAAACATCTGCACGAGCTATAGCAGGATCTACTGTTGTTATGGTATTATTTTCAATTGCACCATTTTTTATTAGTACAGAAAATGGGGATGCAATGGTAGGTAGTGTATATCTATGGACTGCAATTGCGTCAGGCGCATTAATGATTGGTTTATCAATTTGGGTCATAGCCAAACCTATGGAAAAGGCTTCATGGACATTGTTTAAATTTTCAAGCCCTTATTTGGCAGTATTATTTATTGCATTAATGGTAGACTCGGCGCTATAAAATACTGCTATTTTCATCAAGACTGTTTAATTCTTTAGTAATCATCGAATGCTCTTTGACTAATTCTTCAAGTTCATTTTGGAGTTCAGTTGAATTCCATTTTGATTTAATTAATGAAGATAGTTTTGCAACAGTGCTCCACTGAAGATTATTTTGTTTATCAATTAATTCTAAAAATCGCTTTCCTTTTTCATCATCATTCATATTTTTTTGACATTTTGCATTGATAAAAAGTTACCACTGGTAATTATATAATTTCAAAGTTTTATTACTAATTGAGAGTTATTCAACTTATTGAAATGCAGTATTTCAGAATGCAAATTAAAAGCAATTAAGACAGTAAGCATAAGTTTTAGAGAAACAAGAAATCTTTGCAAAGAGCACTATGAATTATTTAAAAATAAAGATGAAAAACACATACCGAAATTCTCCAAAGCATCAAAGTTTTAATGAGAAATTTAATAATTTTTTCAAATCTAGATATTATTGAAAGATTTAACATCTACTATTTTTTTAACTAAGATATGGCGGCACGAAAGAAAGTAATCGCTAAAAAGAAACCAGTAAAAAAAGTAGCACCAAAGCCCAAAAAACAAGTTAAATCGGCACCATCAAAAAAACCAGAATTTGAGAAAGCATGGAGGGAATATAATTCTGCATTAAATGGGTGGAAAGAATCCCTAGCACAATGGCAAAAAGCCACCAATGAAACTTTGATGACATATCATGATGCATGTCAAAAAGCATTAGAATCTGATGCAGAATTATTAAAAAAAGTTAGTTCTAGTTGGGAGACTACTTGGGAAGAAATTGGCCCACAATATATCAAACAACAAACAAAAATGATTGAAGGTATTTTCAAAGAGACCAATATAGAATCAGTGAAGAAATTTAATGAGCAATGGGAAAAATTTCTTTCAACTTCAGGTGATGATTCAATTACAGCATACCAAGAAGCTATCAAAAGATTCAATCAAGCATGGCAATCAGGTCAGATGTAATTAAATTATTTTTTCTTTTTAATTATTCTGAAAACTTTACATTTGCAAACTGAACATATTCCACGAATTGCGGGCCTACCATTTTTCATAGTAGTCTCTTTTGGATTTTCTATAACTCTTTTAATTTTACATTTCACACAATATGCGTCAAGTATACTAGATTCGGTAGTTTTATTGGTAGATTTATGGAGTTTATTCTCAATATGATCAAGTTTTTGATTTTGTTTTTGTAATTTTTTAATGATTTTTTGTTCAATTTTTTTATCTGTTGATTTTGAGGATTTTTTAGTGCGAGGAGTCGGTTTGACAGGATTATCTTTAGTAGGATTTAGTTTTGATGATAAAATATTTTCTAACTCATCAATTTGTTGTTGTAATTCATTTAATTGAGATAATTGTTCAGGGGTTGCTTCATCCTCTTCTGGTTCAGGCGTAGATATAATATTGGTTGATAAAATATTTTCTAACTCATCAATTTGTTGTTGTAATTCATTTAATTGAGATAATTGTTCAGGGGTTGCTTCATCCTCTTCTGGTTCTATGATTGGTTCTGGTGCAAGATCTAGTTCTTGAGGAAGCTCTTCTGCTGAATCTTTTGGTAATGAACCTCTAGGACTGGAAGGTGGTTCTGGTTCAGTGATTGGTTCTGGTAGTGACTCTAGTTTTTC
>NZ_JBSWSP010000002.1:0-47038 GCF_054095825.1 Candidatus Nitrosopumilus sp. bin_68KS | reverse complement strand
AAATTATTTTCAGAAATGTTTTACACTTTAATGTCTACTGCATCATTTATGATTTCTGCAAATTCAATTATGAGTATGCTAATGGGATTTGGGGATTCTGAATCAATTCTCATAGTTTCAATGATGGGTACAGGGGCAGGAATGGCAGTTTTTGTGGCAATGATGTTTTTCATGTTTCCAAGAGATGTGTTAGCACATACAGATGATGCAATTGAGAAAAAATTTCGAATGAAAATGTACATTGGAATATTTGGAACGGTTGGAGTTTCAGCAGTTCTTTTATTGACTAATATGTTGCCTCCCATTCTTGCTATAGGACTAGGAGGAATTCCATTACTATACCCAGGGATAATTGCAAAAAAGCAAGAATCTAAAATTGCCACATATACAGAATGGTATCCAACATTTATCCTCCATTTCGGACAATTGTTATCCACAGTAGGTTCCATGGGGCAAGCACTTCAGGCAGTGATGAGAAGTAATTTTGGTACAATTCAAATATTCATTGATGGGTTAAAAAATAGGATTAAAAATAGAATAGACCAGACCATATGTTTTCAATTATTCTCAATAGAAGCTGGTCACCACATTATAGCAAATGGAAATGATATTGTTTCAACATCAATATACAAAGGTGCAGATATGAATCTGGTAGGAAACGTAGTTGCAGACATTACAAAAAAGATAAGTGAGTTAAGAGGAAAACGAGCTCAAAACGCATCCACATTTCAATTAGTCGTGGTAATTTTACACGTATTATCTCTATCAATTTTCGGATTAATGAATAAGCTCACTGAATTATTCAATGACTTATCAGAAGGAGATCTTTCAAATGCTGCATTTGAACTAAGTCCTATTGATCCAGTCCTTATGAGTATGCTTATGCCTGTTTTACTCATAATGACATCAATTATCAGCGGATTTGCAATTAAGATTATTCAAGGAGGATTATACAAAACAGTATTTTTCCATATTGGCATATTACTTGTAGTTGGAGGAATCTCAATGTTTGCAATAAATGAATTTATGGCAGACTTTTTAGATAGCATAATTTTCACAGCTCCAGTCCCAGGAGTATAAAATTATTTTTAATATAAATTAAAACCAAATCATTTGTCTGCAATGATCAAACAAATCATTATCTAGAAAATTTCAGATATGAATGTATGACATCACAATCCATTGAAATTATAGATGATGAACAAACAAAATCAACTGAAATTAAGTCCTCAAAGGATGAAAAAATTACATCAAAGGTTTTAAGAACATTTGATGAGGCTGTAATTGCTTCTCAGCAGTTGAGTGACACAGTAATAGAATTAGAATCTGCAACAAAAAGTCAAACAAGTGGGATTGAAGAAGTATCACAATCATTACAATCTATTGCATCTGCAATTCAAGGAGTTGCATCAAATGCTAATAAAGCAATGAATATGATGAAAGAATCCGAAAAAATTTCACAAACAATCAGTGCTGATGCAGAAAAAGGAATGAGTAAAATGGATAGTATGAAATCAATTGTTTCAGAATCATCAAAAGATGTTCAAAAATTAACTTTTGAACTTGCTAAAGTAGATAACATGACTGCATTTATCACCCAAATTGCAGAACAGACAAACTTATTGGCACTTAATGCCGCAATAGAGGCAGCTAGGGCAGGAGATGTTGGCAGGGGATTTGCAGTAGTTGCAGATGAAGTAAGAAGATTAGCAGAAAATTCTAAAAAAGGAGCAGAGGATATTTCAGAATTAATATCTTCATTAAAAAATTCATCAGATAAAACAACAGACAGTATTCAAAAAGGAAATAGTGTAGTTCAAGATGCACATGGAGTAATCACAAATATCTTAGTATCAATAAAAAATATCTCAACGTCAATGACACTAGTTGTAGATCAAATGCAAGAAATTTCAGCAGCAACAGAACAAGTATCAAGTGGCACAGAAGAAGCTACTGCTGCAAGTGAAGAAGTCCTATCAGTTGCACAAACAAATCTAAGTAGTTTTGCAGATATTGCACAAGCACAAGAAAAAGAAACAAAAATTCTAAAAGATGCAAATTATTCAGCTAGAGTACTAGCAGAAATTACAGATGTCATAGATATGTCAACGATCATATCTACAACAGATGCAGATGGATTAAGTAAGTACATGAATAAATTCTTTTTAGACATCACAAAAATGCCAAAAGAAAAACTGAAAGGTGAAATGCACAGAATATTCAAATTAGATTGGCATGATAAAGTATTTGAAGACAAATTATGGAAGAAAATTTCTACTGGAAAAACATTTCATGGATACATAAGAAATATAGCAGCAGACAATAATGCATATTGGCTTAAAACAACAATCAGTCCAACATTTGATGAAAATAATAAAATCAAAGGTTATGTTTGCATTGGAATGCCAATTACTGAATTGATGCAAATGACAGGTTTGGAAGGAGCTTGTAAAGACATCGAAAGTGGTAAGAATTCAAATCCAATATTCAAAGGAATAATTAAAAAATTAAAAGAAGGGAGTTTTTGATGTCAGAAAATGAAATATCTAATGAAATGATACAAGTTGTGACATTTGCAATTACTGAAGAGTCTACAAAAAAAGGAAATTATGCCATACCAATCCAACATGTAAAAGAAATCAAAACATTAGGACCAATCACAAATATACCAAAATCAAAATCATATGTAAAAGGAGTAATGAATCTAAGAGGTAAAATCATACCAGTAATTAGCGTAAATGAAAAACTTGGAATATATGAGAGTAATAAGGATCACTCTAAACAAAGAATTCTAGTTACAGACATCGATAATGTTCTAACAGGGTTATTAGTGGATGAAGTAAACGAAGTCCTAAGAATAGATAAAAAAGATATCGAAATTGCCCCTCTGGAAGCATTTGAGGATAGTAGATATATCAACGGTATAGCAAAAGTAAATGAAAAATTATATGTTATTATAGATATTCCCAAATTCCTAGGAGGAAATGAGGATGAATCATTACCAGAAAATATTTCATCAGAACAAAGTATAGAAAATGAAAAAGAAGAAAGTATTCCAGAAATTGAAGAAATGATTAAACAAGAGATACATAATTAGGTAAAGGAAAATAATTATGTTTTTAAATATATTTCAATATAAAATTTAGATGTTGTAAATGAGAATACATTAAATTCAAAATAAAATTATCATAAAATACAATATCAGGAAAAATAGAGTCTGTTCGGCTCAAACATACATCACGTTATTATAACTTTTTAAGATTTAAAAATAATGAACTATTACCGTAATAATTACTTAATTTTTTACAAGGAAGCGTGAGTCATATTGTCAAGCCAGCAGCTAAAATCGATCAACGTAGGTATCATTAACGATTCAAATCTTATGAGAAAATACATATCAGATTTGATTTCAGGGGATGGAATACAAATTAGTCTAACAGCAACTGATGGAGAAAATGCATTAGAAAAAATTATTAGAAAAAAACCAGATGTAATTTTATTAGATTTAGAAATGCCAAAAATGGATGGATTGACTTTTATTGAAGAAATAACCAAACGTGGAATTTTAATTCCAATAATTGTAGTTAGTAATTTTTCACATGAAGGATCAAAGATGGTTTTAGATGCATTAGAAAATGGAGCAGTAGATTTTGTAACAATTAATCAAACATATGAAAATAAAAAAGATCTTCAAAAGGAATTAATTTCAAAAATAAAAATTGCTTCAAAGTCAGATCCAATACATCTAATTACAAATAAAATTAATTCATTAAAACCAAATAAAAAAAGAATTCCAGGTACAGATTCATCTGAGAGGTTAATTATCATTGGGGCATCAACTGGAGGTCCAGGAACAATTCAAAAAATATTAGCGAAATTACCAGAAGAAATTCCGGCAGGAATTTTAGTTGTTCAACATATGCCCAAAGAATTTACAAATCATTTTGCTCACAGATTATCTGAAAATACAGGATTTGTAGTCAAAGAAGCAAAGGAAGGAGACACCATCAGAGATCATGAAATTCTCTTAGCCCCAGGAGACTATCACATGATAGTAGAATCAAATAAGAAAATTCATCTAGATTCAAGTGAAAAAAGATTTGGTGTAAGACCAGCTGTAAATATGACAATGGTTTCAGCATCTGAAGTTTTTGGAACAAACTTGATAGGAGTAATTCTTACTGGAATGGGACACGATGGTGGATTTGGAATGAAATCAATTAAAAAAAGAGGAGGACATACAATTGTTCAGAATAAAGAAACCAGTATTATTTTTGGAATGCCAAAAGCAGTAATCGATCTAAATGCAGCAGATCACATATTGGGAATAGATGAGATTCCTACAAAAATTTTTGAAGAGGTGCAGAATCTTACCAGATAATAATTATCGAGAGATGTATGTCTCAGAAGCAATAGAGCATATTGAATTGATGAATCAGACATTATTACAATTAGAAGATAGTCCTACAAACAGATCATTTTTAGATCAGATATTTCGTTCAGCTCATACCATTAAAGGAATGGCATCGACTATGGAATATAGTGAAACAAGTGAATTATGTAAAAATATTGAAAATATTTTTGATGAGATAAGAAAAGGCGAAAAACAACTAACACATAATCTGACAAGTGCCCTTTTTGTTTGTATTGATCTATTACAACAAATGATATCAGATGAAAAACTAAAAATAGATTTAAAACCATATTTAAAAAAATTAGAATCTCCTGATGAAGATGTTAAAAATGTTATAATGCAAGAAGGAATGAAAAAAAATACACCTTCAACAATTAGAGTTAAAATGTCAGATATGGATTCCATTGTAGATTTAGTAGGAGAGTTATTAACATCTAAAATGCAATTACAACAAACATTAAAAGATAAAAAATATAATGATTTGAAACAAGTATCAGTACAGATAGATCGTTTAGTTACAGATTTACAATACCATGCAATGAAGATCAGACTTGTTCCAATAAATCAAATTTTTGATAGATGTAACAGAACAGTACGTGATACATCACAAAAACTTGGAAAGAAGGTTAATTTGAATATGGATGGATCGGGAATTGAATTAGATAGAAATATTCTAGATTCAATAACAGACCCACTACTGCATATTTTAAGAAATTGTGTAGATCATGGCTTAGAATCTTCTGAAGACAGAACACAGTGCGGAAAATCAGAAACAGGGAACATAAATGTAATAGTTGAAAGAAAAGGAGAAAATGTTCTAATCACCATAGATGATGATGGAAAAGGAATTGATGTCGATAAAGTCAAAGAAAAAGCTGTAGATTCAGGAATAATAACTTTAGAGGAATCAAGTTCAATGTCAGATGAAGATGCAGTACAATTAATTGGAGCCCCAGGATTATCTACTGCAAAAAAAGTTACCGACATATCAGGACGAGGTGTTGGAATGGATGTTGTAATTTCTCAAATCGAAGCAGCCAACGGCACTGTAAAGATCACTAGTCAAAAAAATAAAGGAACACAAATTGTATTATCTTTACCTCTCAGTCTCTCAATAATTAGAGGACTTCTTGTAAATATATCAGGGGAAAGATTTGCCATACCACTTTCAAATATAATTACCACAGTGAAAATTAAAAATGAAGAAATATCCATACTGCATAATACTGAATTTATAAAACATGAAGAAAGCATTATTCCTTTGATTCGTCTAGACAATTTTTTAGAAATAAAAAAAGATAAAGAAAATTTAAATGAAGATTTGACTGTGATTATTATTGAAAATAATGGAAAGAAATATGGATTTTTAGTTGATGAATTTGAACGGAATCAAGAGATAGTTATAAAAAAATTGAATGAAAATGAATCATCGGATTTGTTTTCAAATGCAACTATTCTTCCAGATGGGAAGATAGCTTTAGTTATTGATCCATCAGCGATAATCAATTAGGAGATAATGATGTACTTAGAAAACTATGAAATTCAAAAATTAGTAGGAACCGTTGAAGAATTTATTACAGAAAAAACATGTTCTGCATTGTGTACATTATTAAATGAACCAATTTCCCATAAAATTTCAATTCAAGAAAATAAAAAATCATATAAAACAGATGTTTCTTTTTCATCCAATGAAATTAAACTTTGTTCTGTAAGATTAAATGGTAAAGGAGATTTACACATTGAATTACTTTATACTATAAAATTAGAACATGCATTAAATATTGCATCAAAACTATTAGGATCAAAAATCAATAAATTAGATGAAATGGGAATGTCTGCATTACAAGAAGTTGCAAATATTTTGACAGGTTCATTTTTCAATGCATTATCTGAAAATACAGGATATAGAATTGATCTATCTACACCATCATTCAAAGAAGGAAAATTAGATGACTTGATCAAAGAACCTACAAAAGATGTCGACAGTTGCCCTGATGATGTAGTTATTACAGACATAAGTTTGTGTGGAGAAAATACAAAAACCGAAATTCATATGATAATGATTCAACATCCAGAACATGCAAAAAAACTAATTTCATCTAATAATGAAATATTAAATGTAAAAAAATACTATACTGAGTTAAATACAAATTTGTTAGGAGGAAAAAATGATTCTATTGATGAATTAATAGAAGGTTATAATTCTACGGAAAAAACTTCAGGAGAACAATGATGATTGAATCTAAATCAATTTCACACATAGAGAAAATCATTGTAGAGATTAAGAAAAAAACAGGCAAAGACATACAAAATTTCAAACCTGTGTTCATAGAAAGACGAGCGCAATTCAGAATGAGAGACCTAAACATTTCAGATTGGAATGAATATATTAAATTATTTTCCACTTCAAATGAAGCCGAATTATTATATTCATCTTTTTCAATAAATGTAACAAAATTTTTTAGAGATCCTCAAATATGGGAGAAATTAGAATCAGAAACAATACCTAGTTTAATAAAGAAATCAAAATCATATTCATTTAAAGCTTGGAGCTGTGGTTGTGCTTCGGGGGAAGAATCAAACAGTATTTCAATATTACTTAAAGAATCATCTAAAGCACAAAATCATAACTATCAAGTTTATGCAAATGACATAAATCAAAATGCATTAACTCGTGCACAAAAAGCCATATATCGAAATGCAAATTTGATAAACGTTAAGAATCAATTATTAGACAAGTACTTTGAAAAAATATCAGAAGAAGATTATCTAGTTAAACATGAGATAACCAGTAAGATCGAATATGAGAATATTGAATTGATGAAAAATTCTAGGAAATTTTTTGATATTATTTTCTGTAGGAATGTTTTGATTTATCATGATAAAAAATCACATGATAGTATTTACAAGAAATTCGCAGAGGCGTTAAAAGATGGCGGGATTTTGGTTTTAGGTCAAGATGAATCTATGATTGGAACTAATGGGAATAATTTCTTCAAATTATTATATCCTAAAGAAAGAATTTATCAAAAAATATAGATGTAAATTTATTAAACTAGATGGATTTTTTAATATTATTACTAATGTTTGTATGTACTAAACAAACTCTGAGATATTAATACAAGTATGAAGATAATATATGAAAACATTGAGAAGAAGAATTAACAATAAGCATTTGGAATTTGTGGGGGATTTTTAGAATGGGTGGTGGAGTTAAAGTCTTAATTGCAGATGATGCATCATTTATGAGAACTGTTTTAAAAGACATTTTAAAATCAAACGGGCTTGCAACAGATATTGTTGAAGCGCCAGATGGGGTGGAAGCTGTTCGACAATATATTAATCACAAACCAGATTTAGTCACAATGGATGTAAACATGCCAAAGGCAGATGGAATTCAGGCATTAAAAGGAATAATGAAAGTAAATCCAAATGCTCGTGTAATAATGGTGACATCTGTTGAACAAAAACATATTGTTCAAGATGCAATGAAATCAGGTGCAAGAGATTACATAATAAAACCATTTGAGAGAGGAAATGTGGGATTAGTATTCAATAAAGTATTACGTACAAAATAAAAAACTCAAGAGATTTTGAAAATCCTTCAAAACCAGTGTATCAGCAGTAAAAAGCAGTACCGCATAAATCATAGTGTATTCTACCAGAATGGAAGTATATTTTCAAGAATAATTCCGGATTCCCTATAGTCTAATTTGCCATAATTCATGTATGAATTTTAAGCATAATGGACAGATACTAATTTTAGTATTGATCTTTGGGATAAGCACATTTTCAGGAAATGCTCATGCCATTCAAGATTCAGTATCAGTGGGAAATTTTCCACGAGATATAGACTTCGATCCATTTTTGAATAATCTATATGTCCCAAATTATGAATCAGGTACAATTTCTGTAATAGATGCCACTAATATGATTATCAAAAATACAATCAGCATAAATGAAAATAATTCAAATCCTACTAGAATAGCTGTAGATAAAAATCAGCATTTGATATATGTCACAGACAAAATATCTGGTACACTTACTATAATTAATGGAATAGATGAAAAAATCATCAACACGTTAAAGATAGGAGAATCATTATGGGATATAGAAATTAATGAAAAGAACAACAAAATATACATTTCAGACTTGATTAAAAACGAAATAATTATTCTTGATAAAAATAATTTTAAAGTAATTGAATCTATATTTGTTAATTCAAGTCCTTGGTCAATTGCAATAAATCAAAATACCAATAAAGTGTATGTTGCAAGTGGTACTTCAGAAGTAATCAATGTAATTGATGGTGAAACAAATAGTTTAATTGATGAAATTAATCCAGGAGTAAAACCTTGGGGACTATCAATTAATGAAAAGAGTAAAATTCTCTACGTCTCAAGTTGGGATTCTAATGAAATTATAGTAATGGATATTCAAACTAATCAAATAATATATGAAATTCCAATAATATCTGGAGCATGGCAAATGACTACAAATCAAAACAATGGAATAACTATAATTTCAAATGAGCATTCAAATGAATTATATCTGCTAGATGAAAATTCTAAGAAAATCCAGACAATTTCTGTATTAGACTCACCACAATCTATAGTGGCATCCCCAAATACAAATATAATTTATATTACAAATCCTTTATCTAATTCAGTTTCTTCGGTCATTTATGATTATGATAGTTATAGTCTTACACCAATTATTGAAGAGGTAATCAAGGGCAATGATTCAGTAAATGATGAATTAATTTTAGAAGTAATTCAGGGGATTACAAATATTCCCCAACGTGAAGATTTTGACACAGATATAATCTCAGGACTTTTAAAGAATTTAGGAATAACAGGTGAGTTTGATGGGAATGGAATTGCACAAATTCTATTAGATGATTATAATGAAAAGAAAAAAGTGCAACCAAAAACAGCTCAAGTACCTACCTGGACGACTGATCTAGCTATGATGTTTAGCGATGATCTTGGTAATCAGCCAAAGAAAGAAATCAATTGTGATGATGATGTATTTTTCCCTATTAACGATATTGACAACGTTAACCCATTTGATATTTGGGTAAGTATTCTACCCATCTGTGCATTATCTTAGTCATCAGTATTTTTTTTGATAAATAAAAATGATGTTCCAAGAATTCCAATCCCTAGAATAATTGCAAGGATAATTGCAGAAATGTAAACCAAACTAGGGATTGAGGACAATAAGTAGCTTAATTCAGTTTGATATAATGGGCTAGTGGCAATTCCTGCAAAAATTAAAGATATTGTAATCAAGCTTCCAAACACGTTTGTTCCAAACAAATGAATCCAAGATATCAGAGTATTAAATTTAGTAAATCCACTTTGCAGATTTGTTTCAATATGATTATAAAATATTCCAATAGTTGCCAAACCAGCAGTTAATCCAATTTGGAGTACAAATCCAAAAAAGAAAATTCCCAAATTATCTGTAAATGCAAATTCAAACATATTTTGTGGATTTCCATTGAATACAAAAAGTTGATTAAGAAATAGAGCTATAGTCAATCCAGTTACTATTGCACCTTGAATCATTGCAGATATGATGAATTTTTTGCCAAATTTTCCAGGTTTTGATTCATCAGAAACTTCAAGAAATGCTCGTTTTGAAATCTTTTTTTCTAGATTTGCATAATCGTTAAATTTTTCTAACAATTGTGCTTCTTTTTTAGAATCATATTCAAATTCATCAAAATTGTCAGAGTTTTCAAATCTCATAGAGATAATCACCAGTATTTGCATAATATTATATAATGTGTGCCAATTGAACGAACTGTATCAAAGTAAAAATCATTTTTTCTTGTTTGGTATGAACAGACAATATATGATTAACCACAAATTAACTAAAAAAATATGTCAAAACGAATTCTTGTAGCAGAAGACAATAGATTTACTGCTATGCAGTATGAGAAAATACTCCAAAGTGGAAATCACGAGGTAGAAATTGCAAAAGATGGAGATGATTGTATTAAAAAATACATCAAAAGTATGGATGATGTTTCAAAAGAAAGTAAATTTGATGTGCTAATTTTAGACCATTCTATGCCACAAAGAAACGGTGCAGAAGTAGCATCAGATATTTTATCATTAAATCCAAAACAAAAAATTATTCTTGCATCAGCATATGCATTATCAACTGAAAGGAATTTTTCAAAATTAAAAGATAAAATATTATTTCTTCAAAAACCATTCCAATTATCAAAAATTCTAGAACTAGTCTAAATTCACAGTAAATTATGTTATATCAATTATTTCTCATAGTTTTTTCAATATCATCCATAACTGAATCTTTCCAAGTAAGATCAAAGTCAACTATTGGCAATTCAATTTCAAAAACAGGGTGTCCATTTTTATTATATGCCAAAATTCTTCCATTATGAGCATCAATAATTTTTTTAGATATATACAATCCAAGTCCGAAACCTGAAACTTTGTAATTTCCTTTAGTTACAAATTTTTTGAAGATTTTTGGCAGAACATCATTTGGAATTTCAGGACCAGAATCACTTATGAATATTTTTATAGTTTTTTTATCTTTAAGTAGATTTGTTTGAATAGTTATATCTCCAGTTGCTGTAAATTTAATACAGTTATCCATAATATTTCTGAGAACCTGTTTAATTCTAGTTTTGTCAAGATTCATTACAACATCTAAATCAAGTCTAGTCTTTATCGGTACTTTTCTATCAGGGTTATAATGCTCAGAATCTAGAACTTCAGAAATTATATCATTTATATTATTTTTCTCTAAATGTAATTCTAATTCATCATTTTCAATTTTTGTGAGATCAAGTACGTTATTTGCGATATTTTCTAAATTCAGGGCAATATTAGATATTCCTTCTAGAGCTTCTTGTTTAGAAATTATGCCTGTTTTAGCAAGTTCTACAAATCCAAAAATTGGTTGTATTGGACCCTTGAGCTCATGAGATGCAATTGAAATGAACTCTTCTCTTTTCTTATCTACTTTTTTTAATTTTTCATTTAATTTTTGGAGGTTTTTTGTTTGTTCTTTAATTTCATTTTTAAGATTTTTGTTTGTTTGATTGAGAAAGAAGACCAACATCGAGGTCACAACCCCCACCAAAATAATCATAGTCCACTGCAAAATCTGAAAATCAGTAATTATTGCATCTACAGATAATTTTGAATGTACTGGGATTATCTGAAGCATTTGCTCAATATCCTCAAGTTTTTCAAGTAATTCGTATTGCAAATATTTTAAATTCTCATATTCTAGTAAAAATCCACCAAAATCCCCATCATAAAAATAGGATAATGCATTAGATGCACTATTTTCATATTCCAAATGTAAATTATAGTACAAATTAACAGTATTTTCAAGATCTAGTGATTGTTCATCTACCAAAATTTCATCAATTTGATTATTGTCTAGAATTAATCGATTAAAATCATAAATTTTATTTTTAATTTCAGTATTATATATCCAAAATGTCCCAACACCTGTCAAATGTTCTTCAGATTTTAAACTTTCAAATATTGTCATTTGTCTTTCATACTTTACTTTAATATCATCAAAATTAGATATTTTTTGATTGTAATCTAAAATAAAGTTGTAATTCTGATTAATATCATTCATTGTTTTTATGGTGTAAATTGAAACAACCCCCAACAACAAAATTATCATTGATATACATATTCCAATTCTAAACTGAGAATGACTAGAAATTTCTAACAACATTTTGTTTAAATTAAAACTAACTTGAATTACTGCTTGTTTAGATTAAACAGACGAATTTGTTTGTTCAAAAATTTAGAACAATTCCTTTTGATATAGAAAAAGCGTAAAAAAGCATGACTAGTGCAATTATTGTAGATGATGATTTTGATACAGTAGAAGTATTTTCAGAATTTCTTTCATTACAAAATATTGATGTTATTGGCAAAGCATACAATGGATTAGATGGGATAAAATTATTTGAGGAAAAACATCCAGATATTATTTTTTCAGATCTTTGGATGCCAGAATATGATGGATTTTATCTAATAACAAATTTAAGAGAAAAATTTAAGGATGCAAAAATAATTATGGTAACAGCAGATTTAACTCAGGAAACAGATAAAAAATTAAAAGAATACAATGTTGATGCGATAATTTTCAAACCTTTCAAAATAAATCAAATTATGAAAGCAATAGAAAATGTTTCAAATAATACAAAGCCCATTATTTCAACATAGATTATAAATAATAGAGAGAGGACTAAAAATATGAAAGTTCTAATTGTTGAAGATGAAATTGATTTATTAGAAGAGTATAAAATTTTCCTCGAATCAAATAATCATACTGTTTCATTGGAAATGAATGGAGAGTCAGGACTAAAAACATATTTTAGTAATTTTGATTCCAATTCCGAATCCACCCCATATGATATAGTAATTTTAGATTATCAGTTATCAGGGAAAAATGGCATGCAAGTTGCATCAGAAATATTGGCAAAATGTCCAAATCAAAGAATTTTATTTGCCTCAGCATATGTTGAAGACACATTAAAAGAATCAATTAAGACTTTGAAACAAATTGTAGAACTACTTCAGAAACCATTTGGATTGCAAAAACTTTTGAATGTAATTGAAGATACCACAACATACGAAGAATTAGCCAAACTCAATGTAGACATAAAAAATCTAAAAGAACTTGAACCCACTCATGCACAAATTAGCACTTATTTGGAGATTATGAAAAAGATTCATGATAAATTAGAATAGATTATGAAGTCATATTCTGTTTAATTTAATCATACAACTTGCTTTAAAATTTACATAATAATATTTAGCATGCAAGTATATGCGCCACAACAAGAAAAATTCTCAAAATCACTTTTTAAAAAAATTCTAGTCCCATTTGACAATTCAAAAATGTCAGATAAAGCATTTTGGCATGCAATAAATCTGAACTTTAGACACAAAATAGAAATAATTATTGTTTCAGTTTATCATAGCGATCATCTATCAATTTCATTTTTAGATTATAATGCACATCAGACAATTATAGAAAGAGAAAAATTAAATGAAATTAAATTAAAACATAAAAAATTAAAAGAGATTTCTCAAGAACGTGGGATTGAATGTAGATCTTTTGTAGCAGCTTCATCCTCAATAACTCAAACAGTAATGTCTTACATTTATTCAACTAAAGCTGATCTGGTAATTATGGGCACAAGAGGAAACGGTTCTGATAGAAAATTAATGTTAGGAAGTGTTTCTCTTGAAGTATCACAAAATTCACCAGTTCCAGTATTGTTAGTAAAATGATTTTACAATAAAACATAATCAATATTTATTAAAAAAATTAGATAACGTTTGTGTAAAAAGAACACACATATGATAATACTAGATTTGTTTGAGAAATATCTGATTGCAAAAAACTTTAGAGAAAAAATCAAATGAAAATATTTCTAGTGAAAAAATCAAAGAGGAACTCTTTCATAAATTTTATGAAGCAGTTAATTATAAAGATGAAATAAATTTTGATAAATATTCAATTAATGACATTATTAATGAAAAAGTTGAAAAAGCAATTAACGAGATTGTAATGAAAATCATTAATACAAAAACAACATTGACTAGTTCAAAAAATGTAGGTGAAATTGCTAAAAATTGTGAAAAGTTTTTTCAAGATTCAAATTTTGGAATATTTGAGTACACACAAAAATCAGGTAGAAATAATTTTAAAGTCACTCATAAATCAGGAGATAATGGTACTAAATTTTTAAAAAAGTTTTTTGAGAAAATATTCAAATCATGTTTAAAGAATTATTCTTATCACATAATTGCTAATGAGAATTCTTTATGTATAATTTTCAGATAAATTAATTATTTGACATTAATTGTTCCTTAATGGATGGAATATGTTCATTAATGTGGATTGAATGCATTTCTTTCTTCTTTATAGAACCAACAAGGGTTACATCTCGTGCAAGAATACTATCAGTGAGCCAATCTACACAGATTTTTAATTTTTTACCAAATGTTGGAATTTTTGACATATAATATGCCCTCCAAATTACCCATGCAGAAATTCCAGTGATATTTTTTCCTGCAATTGTAGCAATTCCAACTCTTTCACCAATTATTGCCATGATACCTAAACTATGAAAAGTGAATTTTTTAAATTTACTTTGTTTTTTATATGTAAGTAGCAAATTCTCAGCCACAGTTTTTGCTTCTCTTATTGCATGCTGTGCAGTTGAAGGGTAGTACGAGTTCAATGAATCATCCTTTATTAATGCACAGTCACCTAAAACAAAAACATTTTCTTTATCTTTCATTCTCAATGAACCATCTACAATTATTCTTTCACCAATACCATGTTCACATTTTAATTCAGAAATTACTTTATCCATTTTTGTTCCACCTGTCCAAATCAGTGTAGCGCAAGATAGTTTCCCACCATTACTTAATTCTACATTCTCCTCATCAGCATCAATGGCTTTTGTATTTTTTAGAATCACGATTCCATCTTTTTCAATAAACCTAGTAGCTTTTTCAGATAATTTTTCATTGATTTCAGGTAAAATACGATCTTTGGCAGAAATTAAAATGACATTAACATTTTTTGGATTTATCGTAGGATATGACTTTGAAATAGAATTTTTAATAAACTGGTTTATTTCACTGACTGTTTCAACTCCTGCAAATCCTGCACCTACAACTACAAATGTTAACAAGGTTCTTTGTAATTCATAATTTCCTGTTTGTGCAGCGTGCTCCAACATGACAATTAGATGATTTTTAATTGCTATTGCATCAGATATTGTTTTCATTGTGAAAGAATGTTTTTCAAGATTTTTATTGCCAAAGAAATTTGTTTGACCGCCTAATGCCAATACTAAATAATCATATTCTAGTGTTCTGACTTTATTATCAAATGATCTTTGAATTGTTACTAATTGTTGCCTTAAATCAATTGAATCAATTGATGCATGTAAAAATTTGGCTTTTTTGCAAAAATATCTTACAGGTATTGTAATGTTACTAGGATGTAACAATCCAGATGCTACTTGAGGCAACATAGGCGTAAAAAGAAAGAAGTTTTCATCAGACACAATAGTAATTTCAACGGATTCGTTTTGAAACTTTTTTTCAATTTTATTTAATACATTAATTCCACCAAAACCACCACCTAAAATCAAAATTTTCTTTATAGATGGAGAAGTGCTTTTATGAATTCCTATGTAATGAGCGTAATATTTTGATTCAGAATCAAATACAAGATCACAGCAATTACAATTAATTACAGACATGAATAATTAAATTTGAACAATCTAAAAACAACCTGTCTGTTTGGTTTCAACAACAGATGTATTTTGAGAAATAATTTGAAGGTAAATTGAGTGATTGAATCAAACAAACACTAGGTAATATTTTCAATTAAAGTAGAACTAATATGAATTATAAAATAATATCTTCAATAATGATTGTAACAGTTTTACTTTTAGCACAAACGGTGTCAGTTGTAGATGCACATCACGATGCAGATCCTAGAAATAAAGAAGCAAGAAGTACTGCAGAGGTAAAAAGTGAAGATTATGATAATCAAGGTAATAAAAAAGAAGTTATTGAAGAAAAGAGAGCTGCTTTTCTAGCATACAAAGAAGCATTTCTAGCATGGAAAACTGCCAAAGAGAATTATAAATCAGCTAAAAGTTCAGGAGTACAAGATGACATTGATGCAACAAAAGTGATTTTTGATGCTGCAAAAATTACTAAAGATAATGCATATGAGGATTATAAAGAAGCATTAAAAAAGAAAGCAAGGTAATATTTGTATTAAAAAAATTTAAAGTTAAAATAATTTAATTTGTATTAATATTTTTTAAAAATAAATTTCCTAGTAATACCCAAAAATATTGCAACCTCCATAGTTTCTATTACCATTATTTGCCAAAAATACATGACCCATCCCCCCATCATTTGATCAGTAACTGCCAATACTACAGAAAAAATTTCAAAATTTTGTATTGTTAACATTGGTAATGCAGCAATTGCACCAACTTGCTCTTGAGGAGAAACTTGAGAAGATATTTGATTTATCACATCAAAATTCAAATTAGAGTCAATAAGTATTCCCTGATTTCCAAATTCAGTGATTACTTGTTCTTTTAAAATATGATATTCAGTATTTCCAGCATGAATGCAAGAAATTGTCAAAATGCCCATTGATAAAAACAATCCAGTTTGAGAATAAATTATCCATTTTCGTTTTCCTTTATGATTTTTAGTAATTTGTCGAATGAACATTTTGCCAAAAAATCCTAATTTTTCTTTTTTTGATAAATATAATATCAATGCAAAAACTACAGTAATTATCCCAATAGAGCCTATCCATCCATCAATAAAAATTACTTTGGCAAAAATTCGTAGTGGAACCAAAATTACTATTAAAGAGAATGTCACAATTAAAAATTCAAAAAAAGGATGAAGTAAATGATCTTGGTTACTTTTTTTAATTAATGCCATAAATTAGAAATATCATCAATCCATCTAGAAATCAGCTAGTTCAAAAAAAACACGCAATATAATTTATCAAATTTTGTTTTTCTAGATACAGATAAAAAATAGTAACGAGTCAAAACTAAGAAAAACAGCAAAAAGATCTTTTTTGTTGGACGTTAGTCTGGTCTTTGATGGAACACTATTTTTATCAATTTTTTTTCTTTTGAAAATTATATTTATGGTTTAAACATGGATGGAAGATAATCTTTGTATTTATCATATTCAGATTGTGATTGCCATTCCTCATTTATCATCCCAGAGTTTTTGAATGTGATTATTTCTTGAGTAATTTTTCCATATTCTAGCATCAAAGAATGTTTAAGATCTAGTATATCCTCATCACCAATGTAAGAGTCAATTGCAGTCATGTATTTCTGATATTTGATTTGGAAATTTAACAAGTTAGAATAATATTCATCTTTACCAATTTTCTCTGTAGAATAATCAAAGCTTACTCGATTATAATCGTCACTTAGTTTCATTCCATTAGCAAATATCTTTTCACTTTCTTTAAGATCTGGAATTTTTGTTTCTTTACGAATTTCTTCCTCAGTGATTTCTCTGAGTTCGTTTAGAGTATGATCTTGTTCAGATTTTTCTTTTGATGCTTGTTCAATAAAGTCCTCGCCAACTTTTAAAATTGCCGATTGACCTGTAAGTTCAAGTTCAGAATATTTTTCCCCCTCAGTATTATTCATTACAAGAAGAAGTGGAATTGCAATTAAGGGCAGTAAAAATAATAATTTGTTCATTTCTTCTTCAAATTAATATCAAGAGGAATGATATTAAAAACAAGGTCAGGCAAAACAAAATACAGGTACTTATTAACTAAAAATTTGAAAAAAGCAAAAGAGCTTAAGACCAAAAACACAAAGTTACTTGGTGACAGCTCAATTGCAATGTATGTGTATCATACGAACCAATTTTCATAAAACAATGAATTGTTCAACATCATTGACTAGAGTCAATAAACAATTAGAGTGATCATGTAGGATTTACAAGAATAATTTAGAATTTTTGGGATTATTTGAAGAATTTGGTAAACCAGTATTCTATCAGGATTTGATGAACGAAATCATCATTAAATTTAGAACATTACCATAAAAATTCAGAATAGTAATTAGATTTATTTATTATTGGCATGGCTAAGAATCAATTATGGCAGGTATAGACAAGGCTGCAATTGCATTTTCTATTGCAATAGTAGCTATAGGCGTAGGTATTGCATTCACTATGGGTGCAGCGCAAGATGCCGCTCCTGTAGTCTCCGCTCCAAGTGTTTCAACCAAAACTATAGAGCCAAAAACACAAGCAGATCCATTTGCAGATATTGCAGAAAAGGTGAAGCAAGAAGCTCCAAAAGTTGAAGAAAAAAAGGTGGAGAAATCTCAGGAAAAACCAGCAGAAAAATCTGTAGATATTGAAGAAAAAGTCAAGATGGAAGAAACTCCAAATGACAAAGCTATGGAAAAACCAGCAGGACCAACAACACATACTGTTGATATTCCAGTAGGCACTTCAGTTCCAGGATGTGAAGAATCTAATGCATGTTATTCCCCAGCAAATATCACAATAAATGCTGGCGATACTGTGAATTGGGTTAACACAGACTCTGCAGCACATACAGTTACTGGTGGAAGTCCAGCAGATGGTCCATCTGGCGTATTTGATAGCAGTCTAGTCATGGCAAGTGCAGAATTTGCATTTACCTTTAATGATTCAGGCAGTTACGATTACTTTTGCATGGTTCATCCTTGGATGGTTGGCAGTGTTACAGTAAACTAACCAAAAAAATCCTTTTTTCTTATTTTATTTTATTTTTCCTAATTGTTCTATTATATGCAACACCAAATCGATGAGTTTCATCTCTAGCATACTGTAAAATTTTCAATGATGGTTTGGCTCTTGGAATTACAATAGGATTTTTATTTTTTGGAACGTAAACTTCTTCATTTTCTTTTGCCAGAGAAATACAAGGAAGTTTTAATCCTAAAGATTCTAGAGAATTTATTGCCGCATTAAGCTGACCTTTTCCACCATCAATTAATATCAAATTAGGTAATTGTAATTTATCTTCCAATAATCTATAATATCGTCTTTTAATTATTTCACCAATCATTGCAAAATCATCTCTTCCAGAAACAGTTTTAATTTTGAATTTTCTATATCCTGCTTTGTCGGGTTTTCCATCTACAAATCTAGACATTGAACCAACTGCAAAGTCAACACCATGATTAGAAATATCAAAGCATTCAATTATTTTAGGAATTTCAGATAAATTTAGAATTTCTTTTAATTCAATTAATCCAGGTTCGCCTCCCTTTGAATGAATCAATCGAATATTTTTTAAAATCAAATTAATAATTTCTCTTCGCTTTCCTTTAGTAGGAGTGGAAATTTGCACATTAAATCCTGCCTGCTCTGAAAGTAAAGATTCCAATAATTCTTTTTTTTCAGGAATCTCACTGACTAGAATAAATTTTGGGATTTTGTGAGTAGAATAATACTGGAAAAGAAAATTCGAGAAAGAGTTATCCCCCACTAGATCAAAAAAGAATTTATCACTATCTCGAATCACGCCATTAATCATTCTAAAATTCATCACAGTAACAGACTGCTCCAGAATACCAACTCCAAAATATTCCTCATCGGATTTATCAACATATTCCATTTTTTGTTTAGTTTGAAGGCTCCCTAGTCTCACCAGAGTATCACGAATATCTTTTGCCCGCTCAAATTGTTGGAGTTTTGCTGCTTGATGCATCTCTTCTTCAAGTTTTTTTGTAAAGATTTTTGTTTGATTTTTACCCTTTAGAACATCTTCCAATGCAGAAACATGTTTTGAGTATCTTTCCTGAGCGTCTTTAAATTCACAAGGCCCTTCACAATTTCCTAAATGGTATTCAAGGCATACTTTTTTTGGTAAAGTTTTACAGATTCTAATTTGAAAAGCTTTTCGTAAAGTTCCAATTGTGAGTAATTTTGAGCTACCCTGAGTAAACGGACCAAAAGTTTTTCCTTTACCTAAAAATTTACCATCTCTAGTTCGTCTTGCAACTAATAAGCGAGGATATTTTTCATCAGAAATTCTAAGATATGTGTATCTTTGCTGATCTTTTAATTCGATATTGAATCTTGGACGATATTTTTTTATCATGTTTGATTCTAAAAGAAAAGCCTCACTTTCATTATCTGTTAAAACAAATTCAATGTCAGAAATTTTTTCCACAAGTTTTTGTGTCTTGTAATTTTGATTTTTTGTAAAATATGACTTTACTCTGTTTTTCAAATTTTTGGCTTTTCCAATATAGATTATTTTTTTATCAGAATCTTTCATCAAATAAATTCCAGGGTTAGTTGGAACATTTATTGTGGAAATATCAAGGGTCATTTTTTCAATAATTTTCTCAAAAACTTTCCTGTATAACTCCCTAGTGCCTTTGATACTGTTGCAGGTGTACCAATAGTCACAATTTTACCACCTTCATCTCCCCCTTCAGGGCCAAGATCAATTATCCAGTCAGAATTTTTTATGACATCCATATTATGCTCAATTACAACAACAGTATTTCCCAAATTTACCAATCGATTAAGAACATCCAGTAACTTTTGAACGTCGGCAAAATGCAGTCCTGTAGTAGGTTCATCTAAAATATAGAGAGTTTTCCCAGTACCACGTTTTGAAAGTTCTGATGCAAGTTTGACTCTTTGAGCCTCTCCACCAGATAGAGTGGTTGATGATTGGCCCAGTTTAATATATCCCAATCCAACATCATGGACGGTTTGTAATTTTCGTTTGATTGATGGGACATTTTCAAAGAAATTTAATGCCTCATAAACTGTCATGTCCAAAATATCTGAAATATTTTTACCCTTGTATAACACAGATAATGTTTCAGTGTTGTATCTTTTTCCTTTGCACTCATCACATTTTACATAAACATCAGACAAAAATTGCATCTCTATTTGTTTAACACCGTCTCCATCACATGCAAAACATCTGCCATCTGCCACATTAAATGAGAATTGTCCTAGAGCATAACCGCGTTCTTTTGACAAAGCAGTATTTGCATATAGTTCTCTAATTGGAGTAAATGCTCCAATGTACGTTGCAGGATTTGATCTAGGAGTCCTCCCAATTGGAGATTGATCAATTGCAATTACTTTATCTATATTTTCTAAACCAGTGATTTCTTTGTGATTGCCTGGTCTAACAGTTGTTTTGTAAAAATGACTTTCTAAGGTTTTAAGTAATACATCATTAATTAAAGTAGATTTTCCAGAACCTGAAACCCCAGTAACTGACACGAATAGTCCCAAAGGAATTTCAACATCAATTTCTTTAAGATTATTTTCAGATGCTTTTTTTATCGTTAGTGAGCCAGATCTGTTTCGAGTTTTATTTTGTAAGGATATCAAAGAACTATCCTTTAGATATGCACCCGTAACCGAATCACTTCCATTGAGAATTTTTTTCACAGTTCCTTCAAAAACTACATTTCCCCCATGAATACCGGCACCGGGACCCAAATCAACTATCCAGTCTGAATTTCGTATGACTTCTTCGTCATGCTCTACTACAATGACAGAATTTCCAAGATTTCGTAGCTTATTTAGCGTTTTAATTAATCTTGCATTATCACGCTGATGCAAGCCAATTGTAGGCTCATCAAGAACATACAATACACCAGTAAGATTAGAGCCAATCTGAGTAGCCAATCTAATTCTTTGAGATTCACCTCCAGAAAGGGTAGAGCTCAAACGGTTTAATGATAAATAATTCAAACCAACATTCATTAAAAATTCCAGACGTTCTTTAATTTCTTTTAGAACATCTTTAGCAATGTATTGTTCATTTTTATTTAATTTCAGAGTAGAAAAAAAATCATAGCAATGATCAATTGACATATTACAAACATCAATTATTCCTTGTTCATTAATTTTCACTGCAAGAGATTCAGGTTTTAATTTTTTACCATCACATGTTGTACATGGAGTATCTCGCATGAATTGTTTTAGCCATTCACGTTTTGATTCAGAGTCAGTTTCCATAAATACTCGTTGAAGATTTACAAGTACTCCTTCAAATGCATCAGTGTATTGCCAAGAAGAATCTCCAGATTTTGAACGGTATTTAAAATCAATTAAATCAGATGTGCCATGTAGAATAATATCAAAATGTTTTGGTTTAATTTTTTCCAATGGAGTCATCAAATCAAAACCAAATTTCATTCCAACTGCTCTTAATGCTTGTCTTCTAAATGATGAGAATCTACCACTCCATGGAACAATTGCACCATCCAAAATAGATTTTGATTTATCAGGAATTACCAAATCAGCATCAAATTCCATTTTAACTCCCAATCCATTGCAAGTTTTACACATTCCAAATGGGGAATTAAATGAAAAAGAACGTGGTTCTAATTCACCAACAGTCAAGCCACAATAAGGACATGCATTATTTTGTGAGAAGATTTTTTCAGTTTTATCAGTTGCAATCATCACATCGCCTTTAGATGATTTAATCGCTGTCTGAATTGCCTCAAATAATCTTGATCTTTCTGATTTTTCAGCAGTTATTCTATCAACTATTATCTCAATATTGTGCCATTTTTGGCGATCAAGTGAAGGAATTTCATCATCTAGGCTTAAAATTTCGCCGTTAACACGTATTCTAGAATATCCATCCTTTTTGATTTGCTCAAATAATTTCTCATATGTCCCTTTTTTTCTTTGAATGATTGGAGCCAAAATCAGAATTTTTTTTCCTGAAAAATCTTTCAGTACAGAATCACATATTCTCTCAATTGATTGTGTAGATACTTTTCTGCCACAATTTGTACAGTATGGAATTCCTATTCGTGCATAAAGTAATCTCATGTAATCATAAATTTCAGTTGTAGTACCTACTGTAGAACGAGGATTTTTACTAGTGGTTTTTTGTTGAATTGAAATAGCAGGAGACAATCCTTCAATAGAATCAACATCAGGTTTATCCATCATTTCTAGGAATTGTCTTGCATAGGCAGAAAGTGATTCAACATACCGCCTTTGACCTTCAGCATAAATTGTGTCAAAGGCCAAAGTAGATTTACCAGAGCCTGACAAACCAGTAATAACAACTAATTTATTTTTTGGAATATCAATATCTAAATTTTTTAGATTGTGGTGTCTAGCTCCACGAATTTTTAATTTATTTTCGGTCATCTTTGAATTGAATCTCCTTTTCTAGTCTTTTTATTCTATCTCGGCATTCTATTGCTCGCTCAAAGTCTAGATCTTCAGAATATTTTTTCATTTGAGCTTCCAAATCAACAACGTCATTATGTAAATCATGAATTGATTTTAATTTAGATTCATCTAATGCCGTTTCTTGTTCGGGTACGGATTTTATTATTGTCTTCGGTGTGATATTATGTTTAAGATTATATTGAATTTGTTTTTCTCTTCTACGTTTAGTTTCATTCATCGCATTTTTCATAGATTGGGTATTGTTATCAGCATACATTATCACAGTCCCATGTTCATTTCGTGCTGCCCTACCACATGTTTGAATTAAACTGGTAAAATTTCTCAAGAATCCTTCTTTGTCTGCATCTAAAATTGCTACAAGTGATACTTCAGGAATATCCAATCCTTCTCGTAGTAAGTTGATTCCAACAAGGACATCAAATTCACCAAGGCGTAATTGCCTGATTAATTCAGTTCTTTGTAATCCCTCAATTTCTGAATGCATGTATCTGACCCGAACTTGTTTTTTTGAGAGATATTCTGCCAAATCTTCAGCCATTCTTTTAGTAAGGGTTGTAACTAAAACACGCTCAGATACGGCAGCTCTTTTGTGAATTTCATTGATTAAATCATCCATTTGGCCTTGTGTAGGCCTAATTTCGACCAATGGATCTAGCAATCCAGTGGGCCTTACGAGTTGTTCGGCAATTTTAGATGAGATTTTTTTCTCATAATCAGAAGGAGTGGCTGAAACAAATATCGTATTTTTGACATATTCTTCAAATTCCTCAAATTTCAGAGGTCGATTGTCATATGCACTTGGCAATCTAAACCCATATGTTACAAGTTCATTTTTACGTGAATGATCACCTTTGTACATCCCATGTAGTTGGGGTAGGGTTACATGAGATTCATCAATTACCAAAATATAATCATCTCCAAAAAAATCCATCAAACAAAATGCCTTTTCTCCAGGGGATCTCCCATCAAAATGTCGAGAATAATTTTCAATACCAGAGCAATACCCTAATTCTTCAATCATTTCCAAATCATATTTTGTTCTCATTTCAAGTCTTTGTTTTTCTAATTCATTTAATTCAGGTAGTCGTTTTTGTAATTCTTTTTTAATTGAATTAACAGCTTTTTTACGAACATCTTTTGCTATAAGATAATGCTTTGCAGGAAAAATCTTCATTTGAGATACTTTCTTTTTTTCTTTTAAAGAAACATGATCAAGTATGGTAATTTTTTCTATTTCGTCTCCAAACATAGAAATTCTCACTAGATCTTCAGAATATGCAGGAGTTACATCAATAGTATCACCTTTTACTCTAAAGTTTCCAGGTGCGACTTCAATATCATTTCGTTCATATCTTGCATCGATAAATTTTCGAATTATTTCAGTTCGTTTAATTTCTTCTCCAGTGTTTATTGTAATTGCCAAGTCTTCCCAATCCTTTGGATTTCCCAGAGAGTAAATACATGAAACAGTAGATACAATTATTGTGGGCTCTCCAGATAAAAGCATCGCAGTTGCTTCTAATCTTAATTTTTCAATTTTTTCATTTATTTGAGTATCTTTTTCAATATATGTATCAGTTTGAGGAAGATAGCTTTCTGGTTGATAATAATCATAATATGAAACGAAATAACCAACATTATTTTTAGGGAAAAACTGTTTTAGTTCCGAATAGAGTTGAGCTGCTAAGGTTTTGTTATGTGATATCACAAGTGTATTTTTCCCTGTTCGAGCAATGACATTTGCAATAGAGAATGTTTTTCCACTTCCAGTAACTCCAAGTAAAGTTTGAATTGATTTTTTATTTACACCTTCAACTAAAGTGTCAATTGCTTGAGGCTGATCCCCAGTAGGTGAATACTCAGAGACTAATTCAAATCTAGATGATTGTTCCAACATATACAATCCCTAAAAACTGAACTTATAGCTAACGTTTCTTAATTGAAACCCACAGGTAAACAAAAAATAATTTATAGTAATTAACATAGATTGAAAAAAATGATTAGTAAAAATACTATTTATCTATCTTTAATGGAGGATTGAATTTTTATTTTATCTCCGGTGGATAGTTGAAGATCGTGCTTGAATTCTGCATGAGCAACTATTTTCTTCATCAAAGTTGCAGTGTCATTAGCCGTTGTTGACCAAGTACAGTCTTTGACCAAGCTAGAGCATGTGTAATTTTTTACCACAATTCCAAATAATTTAAAACAACATAGTACATGTGTATGTTTGATTTGAATAAACTTGTAATAGTATAGAAAAATATAGTAACTACCAAATGGGCTCATCAATCATTCTTAGACCATCACTAGTTTCTTCAAAACCCATAATTTTTAGAGTTTGTTTAGATGATGGGGAATTTTTTTTCAGAATGTTTTTTGCAAGTTCCATTCTATCTTCAGGCTTCAAGTATTGTCCTATTTTGTATTTACCATGAATTGTGTTCGGAATAATTTTTATTATACTAACAGCATCTAAAACGCGCATTTCAGATTCAATTGGATCGTATTTTCCTTCTGGCTGATATTTTTCCATTAGACCATTAAGTGCAAGTGTTTTTTCATCCCTATTAGTTACAAACGTTCCAGTTCCTTTAACTACAACACTGATGTACAATGTATCTGCAAGTGATGCATTATGAGGATCTTCAAAATAAGAAGGCAAAAATTCTAGTTCTTTATCTGCCTCAAATCCAACTTTATTATTCCTTGAAATATTATCTAATTTTTCACCCTTTACATGAGAATGCATGTAAATTGCATCATTGAGAAATACAAAATTCATTGGAATAACTTGAGGAAATCCATTGACATCAATACTTGATAGACGGCCGACATGCTCGTCATGTAGAAATTCTTTTATTTTCTCATATGATCTAATCTGAAGAATTCCTACTAGCTGCATAAATTAAATGAGATAAATAATATTATAAATCCAGATCATAAAAAATAGCTAAAATACAAGATAGATGAAAAACAAATATGGATGATCCATATCTTGATGAATTAAAAAATGATTTTAAGAATTATTCTGAACAATTAAAAAAATTAAAAAAGAAACTTCTAAAGGCAGATTCGACAGAATTACAGACAAAAATAATCAAACAGATTGACTCTATTGCAAATAAAATGGAAAATAATCAAAAACAGTCAGTTAAAGTAACAAAATCCAGATTAAAGGAAATAAGAAAAAAATCAAAAAGAAATGAGCAGTATTGAGATTGACTTTTTCTATCATACTTTTTATGAATGTAAATTGCTAAATTTAGCTTAAAGATTCCAATATAGATGAGTAAAATTGATGAGGAATATGAAGATGCGACTCAAAAAGTACTAGAACTTTTAGAGGAATGGGGTTCAGAGTCAAGATTCATCTGGTTTAGAGAAATACATAGAATTACAGACATTGACAAGGGATTACTACGGAATATTCTCAATGAATTAAAAAAATCAAAAGAAGTTAAAGACATGCATGGTACAAATAATAGAATATTTTTCTGCCTCAAAAAATACTATATCAAATGCAGAGATGTTGAATTTAGGTTTAAAGGAAAAGAGATAATGTTGAAGGATGGAAGCAAAACAAAAATTATTCAGGGTTCAACAAATGCAACAGAACGTACACGTAAAAGATTGGAAAAACAGAAAAACAAACGCAAGGCTAAGGCATTTTCAAAAGCTAAAAACAAAAGACCACATAAATCATAAAGAATCTTCAGATTGTCTTCTAGAAAAATTAAATTCAGCACGTTTGAGTTTTGAAGATTCAGCAACATCTTCAGTCATATCATACAGATTATGGAGTTCCATATTTGGAGTTAATTCATCTTCTTGCTCATCATCTAAATCAAATTCCAGATTTGCCAAGATTTCGACATTTTCATCTAAAATGTCAAGACATTTTTTTACAGAGTCAGGAAGATCGTCCTTCATAATACATCATTAAAATAAGCTAAGTAAATGATTTTCTGTATCAAATAATATGGAACAAGTTATTGTTTGGCTTTTGCTCTAAGTGCAGGCATAACATGACTTGCAAATTTATCAATAGAGCCAAAGTAGTTCTTGCCCCAGAATCGAATTACAAAGTGATTAACACCAGCATCCATGAATCGTTCAAATGTTGGAATAATATCTTCAGGAGTTCCAACAGCAGTAGATGAACGTGCTATTTTATCTGGAATTTTAGTAGCTGCTTCTCTCATTTTAACAATCCAACTTTGATCAGACATGGAATATTCTGTAAAGTATTTTACGAAATCAAATCCTTCAATTTCTTTTAATCCATGAACTCTCAAAACTTCAGGTTTGAATAAACTAACTTTGACAGCTTCTTTCATTTTTGCCCAAGACTCTTCCGCATCTTCAGAAAAGTAAACATCGATATCTAAGGCCATTTGGAAGTTGTCTTTTTCTTCCTGAGTTCTATTATGTTTATCCATTGAAACTTCGATTTGTTTTCTATGATCTTCAAATAATTCAGGGGTGTAACCAATTGGCAACCAACCATCACCAAGTTTACCTGTTAATTCTAATGTTCGCTTTCCACCAGAAGCCATGTAAGTTGGAGGACGGGGTTTTCTAATTGGTGGTGCTTGCAAACATGCACCTTCTAATTGATAATATTTTCCAGTATAGTCTACAGTGTTATCTGGAGTAGAGTTATACAAAGTATGAATAACTTCAATTTGTTCTTCCCATTTTGAAACTGGTTTTTCAAATGGAATACAAAATTCTTTTAGATTTTGAGCCTCACCAGCGCCTATTCCAAGTATTGCCCTACCTTTTGAAACTCTATCAAGAGTAATAGCTGCTAGTGCAATATTTGATGGGTGTCTTCTAATTGCATCAGTTACACAAGTTCCTAATTCAACATTATTTGTGACAGCTGCTATTGCAGATAACATAACCCATGGATCTAACACTGTAGCGTTTTTCCATTGTGGTACATTGGTGTGATCCATATAGAAAATTGAATCATATCCAGTTTTATCAGCAAGCATGCAAGCCGTTAAAATTTGGTCTTCAGTATAACCAGCTCTTGCAACATTTAATCCATTTTGAATGCCAAATTTGAGTTTCTTTGAAGCCAAGTACAATTACCTTAGAGTATTAGCATAAAAAGTTTCATCTAGCTGCCAATTTCGCAGTTTATTAAGAAAATAGAAAAAAGGTAAAAAATTTATGAATTTTTTACAAATTACCTGCATTGATATCTTCAAGACATTTAACAACGTCATCTTTGGATATTGGGATTGGGTTTGGATCCAAATGTCCTTTATCAGTCATTACGACATCTGCAGCTTCAGAAATATCGGCTTTGAGTTCTAATTTATCAAATCCAAGTTTTCCCATAGCTTCTTTGAATCTATCATAGAAGATTGACTTGTTATGCTTGTGTGCAACTGTAGTACAAGATGATAAGGAATAGCCATGTGGTACACCTTCATTTGAGAACACATAGGACAAAGCATGTCCCAGAGTTGTCGAGCAATTTCCAAATCCCATTCCAGATAACATTGAACCATATGGGTAGTTTTCTGGTTTGTCATTCATTATTGCATCATAAAGAATCTCAAATGCCTGTTTACATAGAGTTCTAGTCAAGTCATTACCGAGTTTACTATCATAGCCCTCAGTAGCTTGAGCACATGCATCACAGACAGAATTTTTGATGACTTGTTCTGGAGTTCCATTCATAAAATATGAATCAACTACAGCCATGTCGGCCAAAAATCTATCTTCGTGTAACAATTTCTTTTTTCCATCAAATTTCAGAACACAATATGTTGTCATTTCAGCTCCAGTTCCAAATGTAGTAGGAATCAAAATCTTTTCTACACCAAAATCTTGGGCAGCATATTTTACAACATCCATTGAACTTCCTCCACCCAATCCAATTAAAACAGATGGTTTTTTGTCTTTGAATTGAGAAATCAATGTATTGACATCGTCAATTGATGGTTCAGGTTTCACTTGATCATATAACATATAATCCTGAATTCCCATTTTTGCCAACCATTTATCAGAGAGTTCTGGTGGAACAGTTGTAACAACAAGGGCATTTTTTGGATACTCTGTTTGACCAAGTGCGTCTTCTCCAAAGTTGATAACTTTTGGAATACGTACTGTGTGCATAAATCAAAGGCATCATTGATTATTATTATATCATCCGACGAAAAAGATGGGCAATATGTCTCAAAAGAGTATTTTTTGTAAATTATGAAGATATCATAATTTTTTGCCTATCAATCACCAGTATGCATTTGGCATTTATTTAATTCAAAATATTCATCATGTATAGTAGATGGTAAATTGTGTGGTTTTTTTGAGCTTACTGCAATACAATATCATATTATATGATAGAAAATGTGACAGAAATGAACCCTTTACGTTTTAGTAAAATTCTCATAGTAGATGATTCAGATGCATTTAGAGCAAAAATTAAGAGTCTTCTAATTGAGGCACAGGTAGGATATTACTTTTACGAAGCAAAAGACGGGTTGGAAGCAATTTCTCAATATATTGCCAAAAAACCACACATTGTCATAATGGATATTATGATGCCAAAGGTTAATGGAATACAGGCTGTAAACAAAATAATCCAAATTAATCCTTATGCCAAAATCATAGTTACTTCAACAAAAGACAACAAAGAATTAGTCAATGATGCAATTAGGGGAGGAGCAAAAGATTATGTCATCAAACCATTTGTTTCAGGATCAATGGTAATGGCAATTTCAAAACAACTACTTGAAAAGCGTTATGAGAAAAAACTCCCAATAACAAAGATCAATTCAAAAAGTAAACCATTAATGCATAATGGTATAAAATACGGAGATGTTGATAATATTAAAGAAGATGGGGAATTTGAGATGAGCGTAAATGCGGATTCTGAAACAGAGAAACTTTTGGAGGTAGCAAAAGAGATCAAAGATATGGGAAGTTATTACGAAATATTGGTGTAACATGAATAAATTTACAAATTAGAAGATGCGTAGTCTTGAAAAACTCCTCAAACCCAATTCCAATATACATAAACAATTTTAGGGTATTGTAAAAAAGAGCAGTGATTTAGCTAAGATACAAGTCGAGTATTTTTACAATTATCATAAAATCATAATTTTAAACATCAAGGAATCAGCAGTTATTAGATCATAGAAAAATATTCTGTCATTGTTTGTTTAAATTAAACACTGAGAAATGTTTATGCAAGTTTTTTGTATCAGAATTAATGCGTAAATATATGATTAGAAAAGGATTGGAAGCAGATATGGATCCGATGAACGCACCAGAAAGAACAGTATTTTATGAAAAAGAAAAGATACACAATGAAGGAATTCTACAAAATGAGAATTCAGATGGTAATGAAAGTCAATTAGAATCAAAAAACCCACATTCATTTACAAAAACAGAAAATCAGGAAGAAGGTAGTTTGCTCAATGAACATGCAAGAAGAATATTTAGTGATTCATTAACTGCCATGAATGAAGCGGATAAAAAAAGAAATGAAGTTGTTTTCATGCAATTAGATGCTGAAAAAAAAATATCCCAGGAACTTAATAAAAAACTCCATACAAATTTATCAAAAATTGCAAGTGCCGAAGTCGAACTTGTAAAAAAGAAGAGAGAGTTAGAAGAAGAATTAAATGAAAAAACCAAACAGTTAATAAATTCTGAACGATTTGCAGCCATAGGAGAGTTATCAGGGCGACTTGCTCACGAATTACGCACTCCATTGACGGTCATTAACGGATCGGTGGGGGTTTTAAAACTCAGAAAAGGCAAGGAAATAGATGATTTTGTAATGAAAAGATTAGCACTAATGGAAGAATCCGTATTTAGAATGAATCACCAAGTTGAGAAAGTTTTGAATTATGTACAAAAGATACCCATAGAAAGAAAAACAGCATCATTGAGGAGAATTATTGAAAAAGGAACAGCGATGCTTAAGACAAATCCAAACATAACAATTCTCACTCCAAAAAATGATATTATGTTTAATTGTGATGCAGTAAAAATGGAGATCATAGTAGGAAACATTGTTTTAAATGCTATTCAAGAATTAGGAAAAGAAGTAGGACAAATAATAATAGAGATGAGTGAAACATCAGAAAGTGTTAAAATTTCAATACAGGATTCCGGAAAGGGAATAGCAGATAAAGTTGGACAGAAAATTTTCGATCCTCTATTTTCAACTAAACAAGATGGAACTGGTTTAGGACTCTCAAGTGTCAAAAACATTGTAGAACAACATAAAGGTATAATACAATTTAAAAATAATCCTACAACATTTACAATTACGTTTCCAAAATAGAATAATTTACAACATAAAAAAAATAGATATTTTAAAAATCAAATAGTTTTATAAAAAAAAATTTGGTAACAATGAATCTTATTCTAATGATAAAATATTTAATTTAATTGGATAGAAATACTAATTTTCCTTTTGAATTCAAGGAAATAGTGAACCTAATCTGTTTTTCACGAGCTGACAACTTCATAATAATATATCTGAAGTATCAATTTTGATGGCAGAATTAGATCCTTTACGTTTTAGTAAAATTCTCATAGTAGATGATTCTAAAGCATTTAGAGAGAAAATTAAGAGAATTCTTTCTGATGCAAAAATTGGGTTTTATTACTATAATGCAGAAGATGGAATAGATGGATTTGCAAAATATGTCACATATAGACCCCACATAGTGATAATGGATCTCAATATGCCCAACGGTGATGGGGTAAAAGCCACTAAAGCAATTATGAATTATGATCCTAGTGCAAAAGTCATAATTGTTTCAGCAAGAGAAGATAGAAAAGCAGTAGACGAAGTAATTAATAATGCAGGTGCAAAAGATTACATTTTAAAACCATTTGACTCAGGTCAGGTAATTATGGCAGTGTCAAAATTACTTGCAAAAAATAGACTAATAAGAAAACATATTTAGTAGAGATTTTGTTACTCGATTAAATATATAGATATTTTTACAATAAGTCTAAATTTACCAAGTATTTGATGTTTAATACAGAGTTGTGGAATCAATCATTCCAATATGTTTTTTTAACAAATTACATACTTTCTTCTAAAAAATAGAATATCTCAAAATCTATTATTCATAAAGACAAGACTTGAATAATTGAATTATGTTTAAACTAGACATAATTGAGAGAAATTTGAAGTAAAAATTCAAAAATATCATGCATTGAACATTTCTAATATGAATAATAGAATAAACTTGTTTAATATTACAATTCATCACTTGTGTTATTATATCTTGTATAATTTAGTACAGTATGATTATCCAAAATTTTAATGAGTTAGCAGTTACAGATAAGAAAAAAGATTGTCTTGAAATTTTAGAGGCAGGTCTTCAAGCAGCAGATCCTCAAAATATCATTCCAAAATATGTTTCACCTAATCAAATTAAGATAAATGGTGAAATAATCAATATGGGGAAATTTTCAAATATCTATTCTGTAGCTTTTGGGAAGGCAGGTGATTCTATGACAAGAGCATTAAATGCAATAATACCCATAAAGAGTGGAATCGTGGTGATTCCTAAAGGTTCTAAATCAAAAATTAAAGGAAAGAAATTCCAGATTTTCAATTCCAGACACCCTGAACCTGATAAAACAAGTGTGAAAGCTGCAAAAGAAGTAATGAAATTTGTCGAAAATAAGAGAAGTGACGAATTAATCATTTTTTTGGTATCAGGAGGAGGATCCTCACTTCTTGCAATGCCCGATAAAATTACTCTAGATGACAAAGTCCATGTTACAAAATTGCTTTTAAAAACTGGGGTAACAATTCAGGAATTTAATTGTATTAGAAAACACCTGTCAAAAATCAAAGGTGGAAAATTAATTAAAAATATGAAATGTCAAGGAGTGAGTTTAGTAATGTCAGATGTTGAAGAAGATGATCTTTCATCCATTGCTTCAGGTACAACATACATGGATGATACTACTTATGCAGATGCGTTAGAAATTATTGATAAATACAAAATACGATGGAAGATGCCAACAGAAGTTTTACAGATTCTAGAAAATAGGTTAAATGAAAAAACAAATGAAACCCCAAAAAAAGCCCAAATTCAGAATTTCATTATTGCAAATAACAAGGATTGTTTAGATGCAATGCAAAAAAAAGCTGAAGGTATGGGGTATAGAGTATCTACAATACAAGTTTTTGGGGATATTAAAAAGATAGTCCCAAAAATACTTGAAAATATTTCAGATAATCAAAATACATGTTTGATTTTTGGGGGAGAACCAACAGTAAGGGTTTTGGGAAAAGGAATGGGCGGTAGAAATCAAGAATTAGTTTTGCGAATATTAAAAAATACTCAAAAATCAAAAAAAAGGGTTATCGCATCAATAGGAACAGATGGAATAGACGGAAATTCTCGATATGCAGGTGCAATTACAGAAAATATCAAAATAGATTTGAGTATGATAAAAGAATTTCTCAAAAATAGTGATTCAGGAAGATTTTTTCAAAAGCAAAAAGGAAATATTTTAACAGGTTTTACACATACAAATCTAATGGACATAGGTATTATTTTGAGATAAATGAAAAGAATTCAAAGATCATTTATGACAATTACAACTACAGCTGTCTGGTACACATCGATGAGTAATACAGTCCTTGCAACCTTTACTTCTTCCATTTTTTACACGTAGCCACTCTTTATCCAATTATATCACTGAAGATTATGACTTTCATATCAAGATAAACTATTATAAATTAAAGTTAAGAGATTATTTCGATTTTTCATAATACTCTACAGGATGGGAGAATTGTCTATAATAGTCAACTTCCTGCCAGAATTTTTCTTCATTTATGTCCTTTCCTTCTTTAATCCACACATTTAGAATTTTTTGCATGAACATTTGTGTAGTGTCATCAATTTGAGGCCTCACACCAGTATCTTTTTCGATTCTGTCTCTTTCTTCTTTGAATTTTTTCAGTAATCCTTTGAGATTATTTCCATTTATTTGAGCTACTTTTTTTCTTTTTTTAATTTGTAAATCGTTTCTAAAATTTGAAAAAAATCCCATAATTTATCTAGTTATTTGATTTTAAAAAGAATTTACGCTACAATCATATGATTCAGCACATTTTTGATCTCAAACGTAATATCTTGTAGATTCACCATATGATCATCTTCATTCGTTTTATACCAGTAGGGTTTTTCAGTTATTATTCTTTTTTAGAGTTAATCTGAGAGAAAGCAATACAACATTTATCACAATAAGGAACACATTATGTTCTAGCTAGTTTAATGAGTATAATTAGAAGCATAAAAAAATTACTGGTCATCATTTAATGCTGAAATTGAATAGTTTTTAGGAAGAGTGATTTTGAATGTAGTGGGATTGTTTTTTACACTTATTTGACCTCCATGTAATTGAAGAATTTGTCTAGAGGATGCTAATCCCAAACCGGTACCTTGAGATTTGGTAGTAAACATAGGCTCAAAAATTTGTTCAAGTATTTTTTCAGGAATACCAGGTCCGGAATCACTAATTTCAATTTCCCCATATTTTGCATTGTCATTAATGGTGATATTGATCTCACCTTTAAGACCAATTGCTTCAACGCTATTTTGTAAAATATTTGTTACAATACCACGAACTTTTGTTACATCACATTTTATAAGACTTGCAGTTAAAGTGGTTTTCAATAAAACTTCTTTTGGTAGTTGTACTTCATTAATTGAATTTTTTACAAGAAGTTTTAAATCACAGAAAGATAATCGGATTTCAGGTTTACGAATAAATCCAAGTACATCATTAATTTGATTTGTGATATGGTTTATAGCATTCTCCATGTTCGTTATAGAGGAATTTAATACTTGATCTTCTTTTGCCTGATGTTTTAATTTCATTAAATCAATTTGAGATTTTAATACAGTTAATGGGTTTTTCATGTCATGAGCCATCTTAGAAGATAACTCACCAATCACTTCTAATTTTTTATTTTGGTTTGATTGTAATTCTTGTAGCATTACTGAATTTAGTTTTTTTTGTGTTTCAGTTAATGTTGTTCTTGCTTTTTTTAGTGATGCAGATTTAGCTTTTAATTTTTGTTTAGTTTGGGCATGAGCTTTTAATGCATCATCAATTTCACTCTTTAATGCAATTAATTGATCATTCGTCTCATCAAGATCATCATCAATTTGAAGATCTAGAAGATGTTGTGGTTTATTACTAAAAGTTGTTTTCTTTGTTTTTTGTAAAATTTTAGATTCTAGACTGAAATTATTTTGATCAGCATGTTCAGGTTTAGCTTTTTTAAAGAATACAGTTCTTCGTGGAGCATCCATCGGATCAATGTCATCATCTCTAACATTCTCTCTATGCATGAATTTTCGCATAAATTAATAGGGAATAGTTCAGATATGTGATATAATATGTTCAAAAAATACAAACAATTCAAAATATGCCATAATTTAGCCATATTTTATTAGAATAATGGTATGCTGTTTTTATAGATCAAAGTGCCATTTTAACCAGATATCCCCATGTTAGAAAAACAATTCAATCCGGATTTACTATACAACAGTATTGTGCATTTTTACATTGATAAAAAAGGATATTCAAAAGACAAAGCAAATTCTATTGCTCAATCAGTAGTCCAAAAAGAAGCTCAGAGAAGGATATGTAAAAATGAAAAATGTAAGCATTTTTCACATGATCATATCAGAAATACTGAAACATGTCTAGTTGAAAATTGTGATTGTAATAGATTTTCAGCTAAGTAAAGTCATCTAAAGAATTTTCGATGAGAGGTTGGGCATTAATTCCAATTTTACGTAATTCTTGGGCAAACTCATCTACAAAACCATGAATTGTATAAACTTGTTCGGCCCCTGATTGCACTACCATTTCTACAAGTTCATTATAATCACAATGATCACTCATAGGAATAGAATAATCTGTTCTTCTTCCAAAAGAGAATCTAGATGACTGAGCCCATCCACTAAATCCAATTGTTACTGCACCATATTTTGATTTCATGTCTTGAATGAATTTATTTTTACTTGACATTAGAGGTGCTACCATCACCCATGGTTTTTTATCAAGTAATCCATTTTTTTCAGCCTCTGAATGACCAATTCCATCTTTTAATGACACTCCAAATTTCTGATGAAGTGAATTCATGTCTTTTACAGAATCATGAAAGTAAAGAGGCCCCCAATGACCAAATAGTTGGGTAATGGTTTGAGCTTTTCCTAATTGATATCCCATTAAAATGACGGGAATTCCTTTGCCATAAAGTTCTGAAATCAATTCATTTACTTGTTTTTGAATTTGTTCCATTTTTGGAAAAACAAATTCAGGTAATCCAAAGGTACATTCGGTAATCAATGTTTTACATTTTGGAATTTTTGCCCCTTGTAGAAAACCTCTATCTCGTGTACAGATATCCCCAGTATAGAAAATATCATCAAAAAGCAAACCCTTGGCACCAAGAATATGGCCACTGTTAATTAGAGAGAAATTCTCAAGTGATTCTACATGGTTTTCCATTTTAAATCCACGAAGATTAGCAATTTCATTTGTCTCTATTGATGCTAATATGGTACCACCGTTTTTGGTAGGAAGATGATCAGAATGAGCATGAGAGACAAAATTGATTCCAGATTTATCACTATTTTTAGGATCCAAATAAACACGATTCTCATTTACCTCACACAGGATTCCGTTTTTAGTCATCCTGACTTTTCTAGGCAATGAAAACCAAGGTAAATGGATTTGATATAAATTGCAGGTTTGATCTAGTATTGACTAGTTGCTAAATCTAGGAATTCTAATCTCAGGTCGTGGAAGCAACATGGAAAGTATTCTAAAGTCAATTAAAAGTAAAAAAATTCCAATAAAACCATCAGTAGTTATTTCAAATCGAAGCGAGGCCAAAGGCCTCAAAATTGCTAAAAAATTAGGAATAAGCACCGAAATAATTGAGAGTAAAAAATTTGAAGGGAGTAGAGAAGATTATGATAAAAAAATAATTTCAATTCTAAAAAAACACGGAGTTACACCAGATAATGGCCTAGTATGCCTTGCAGGATTTATGAGAATAATCAGTCCACAATTTGTAAAAAAATTCAAAAATAGAATAATCAACATTCACCCCGCATTACTTCCAAGTTTTACGGGGTTAAATGCACAAAAACAGGCATTAGATTATGGTTCAAAATATTCAGGATGCACAGTTCACTTTGTAGATGCAGGGGTTGATACGGGGCCAGTAATTATCCAAGCAGTTGTAAAAATCAAAGAAAACGATACAGAAGAATCACTATCAAAAAGAATTCTAAAAGAAGAACATAGAATTTATCCTGAAGCAATAAATCTAATTGCAAGGAATAAAGTCAAAGTTGTTGGAAGAAAAACCATCATCAGTTAAGAATCAGGCCCACCAAAAAAATATAAAACTTTAAGCTCTTTTGAATTGCCGTGAAAAAAATGCTTCGCGTCCTTCCCTACAAAAAATAATTTGTCTTTTGAAACAGGGTAATCTTTGTCTTTAATTTTTAAAAATCCATCTCCAGATATCACATAATATACCTCATCAGTTTTATGAGGTTCTTGGGTGTCCTCTTCATCTGGTTGTAAAACCAAGATTCCTGCTGCAAGACTATCACGATTAATAAAAGTGTGGAAATATGAATTGCTTTTTTTAATTTTTTCTAGATATGAATCTAAGTTATAATCTAGTTTCAATTTATTCAGCAACAATTGAAAATGTTTTTCGCGCAGGTGGGGCACTCATGTAGGAATGGCCTTCTGGATGGAGTTTATCATGTTCAGGGCTATTGTGCATTTTGATGAAAGTTTCTTTGCTTTCATGTTCGACTATAATCCGGAATCCTCCATCATTTGCTTTTAGAAAACGTCTTGAGATAAACCCCGGAAAGTTTGCTAGTACTTTGTTTGATTCTGAAAACCATTTTTTAAAATCATCTTCAGCACCATCTTTTAGCTGAACATCTGCCATCATTACAAACATGTTGTGACTAGTAATATCTCCATTAAATTTCTTTTCAGAGATTATCAATTATGAATTCCAAGAATTAAATATCTACAAATTAAAATCAGTGTATGACAGGCATTAAGATTGACGGTAAAGTAATTGCTCAATCAGTTAAAGATAGGGTAAAAAAAGCAGCCGCAGAGTTAAAATCCCAAGGAATCAACCCATGTTTAGCCACGATTTTGGTTGGGGATAATCCAGCATCTGCTACGTATGTGAGGAACAAGCACGTTGCATGTGAAGAAGTTGGAATTACAACAAAAGATCACAAACTGGATTCAAACGTAACACAAATAGAACTAAATGAAATCATCGATAGTCTAAACTCTGACAGTTCAGTACATGGCATACTAGTTCAACTCCCCCTACCCCAACAGTTAGATGAATTTGTAACTACATCAAGAATATCACCAATTAAAGATGTAGATGGATTGACCCCACACAATGCAGGGTTATTAGCAATGAAGAAAGCAATACTTGTAGCATGTACTCCGTCAGGTGTAATGGAGATGTTTGAATATCATAAAATTGATTTGGAAGGAAAAAATATTGTTTTGATTAATAGAAGTAATCTAGTAGGAAAACCGCTTTATCATTTATTATTAGAAAAAAATGCAACTGTTATTACATGTCACTCTAAAACAAAGAATCTAACAGAGTTTTGCAAATCTGCAGACATTATAATTACAGCAGTAGGCGATAGAAACAAATTCATTCTAACACCGGAGATGATTAAAGAAAATGCAATTGTAATTGATGTTGCAATATCTCGATTTGAAGATAAACTTGTAGGAGATTCAGATTACGAAGAAATTATTAAAAAAGCATCTTTTGTAACACCAGTCCCAGGAGGAGTTGGTCCGATGACTGTTGCCATGCTATTAAAAAATACAATTACTGCAGCGTCATTAGGTAGTCAAATTGGAAGATAATTCTAAAAAAGATTCACTGAGAAATCTTCTTTTAGAAAAAAGAGACAACACATCTTTTGATCTTCTAAAAATTGCAAGTCAAAAGATGCAAAAAAAAATCAAAAAGATTTATGCTTTCAAAAATGCTAAAAAAATCGGAGCATACTATCCAATTCAGAGTGAGATTCTCACACAAGATATTATTCAAGAATTAATTAGTGATGGAAAAGAGATTTTTCTGCCAAAAGTAATTGGAGATAAAATGGAATTTAGGAAAATAAAGGATTTTTCGAGCCTAGAAAAGGGGAGTTTGGACATTATGGAACCAAAAGATGACTGTCCAACAGACAACAATCTAGATGTTATTTTAGTTCCAACCGTAGGCATTTCTCCAGAGGGAGTAAGATTAGGATATGGATATGGATTCTACGATAAATTTCTAGCAGAAAATAATGTAACAACAATTGCGTTAACTTTAGAAAAACAAATTATAAAAAATATTCCAAAATCAGATCATGATGTAATTATTGATTGGATAGTAACAGAAGACAGATTTTTTCAGACTCAAAAATAAGATAATCCTTTTTTGCCAATATCAGTTCTACAATACTTGTTATTCCAAGATATTTTTTCAGTTGCAGCATATGCATTCTTTATTGCATCCTCTAAACTATCACCCAAAGCAGTAACCCCTAAAACCCGCCCTCCATTTGAAAGAATATCTCCATCTATTTTTTTTGTACCAGCATGAAAAACAAATGATTCATCAGAGATCAAATTAAAACCGGAGATAGTTTCATCTTTTGGATAAGACTCAGGATACCCTTTAGATGCCAGTACAACACATACTGCATATTGATTTTTCCAAGTGGGTAAAGGCATGTCAGATAATTTGCCCTCAATACTTGCAACAAAATAATCATACAAATCAAAATCCATTCGCATAACAATTGGTTGGCATTCAGGATCACCCATCCTAACATTATATTCTAAAACATATGGTTCATCATATCTAATCATAATTCCAGCATACAAAAATCCCTTGAATTCAATAGATTCATTTTTCATTGATTGGATAGTTTTATCAATAATTTTTTTCTGTATTTTTTCTGCCATTTCATCTGTGATTATTGGGGTAGGAGAATAAGCACCCATGCCACCGGTGTTTGGACCTTTATCATCATCAAAAATTCTCTTATGATCTTGACTAGATGCCATTGGAATGGCAATTTTTCCATCAGAAAGTGCAATGTATGATGCCTCAATACCATCAATTCGTTCCTCAATAATTATTCGATTTCCAGCCTCACCAAATGATTTTTTGACGAGTATTGTTTGAATGGCAGATACAGCTTCCTCAGAACTATTACAAACAATAACGCCTTTCCCTGCTGCAAGTCCATCAGCTTTTACCACCACATTGTAATCAAGTGATTTTACATAATCCTGAGCTTTTGTTGCATCATCAAAAATTTCAAATCTAGCTGTTGGTATATTATTTCTCTTCATGAAATCCTTGGCCCAAATCTTACTTGATTCAAGCTGTGCTGCCTTTTGAGATGGACCAAAAACTTTGAGGTTTAGCTGATTAAATTTATCAACAATTCCTGCAGCCAATGGATCTTCGGGACCAACTACGGTAAAACAATTATTTTTTTGAGCAAAATCAGCTAATTCATCTAAGTTATTGACATCAATTGAGACATTGTTTTGAGTCCCACCGTTTCCGGGAGCTGTAAAAACTGTCTCAACCTTATCACTTTGAGATAATTTCCAGGATAATGCATGCTCTCTTCCCCCAGAGCCAACTACAAGGATATTAACCAACAAAAATCATCTTTTACTCAATTATATAATCCAAGTCTCATCAAATCAATTTAGCTTTATAATGCCACATACATATCAAAATCCAGATGGAACTTGCAACAAAGTTTGATGCAAAATCAGTAGAGACACAGGTAAAAGAATACATCAAATCTATCGATTTGGAAAAACAAATTTTTGCATCAGACAAACCTGAAAAAATTAGATTCATCGAAGGGCCACCAACAATGAATGGCATTCCACATGCAGGACATCTAAGAGGCAGAATCATCAAAGATTTGTGGTATAGATTCAATACACTTCAAGGAAAAAAAATTGAATTTAATGGAGGATGGGATACACAAGGTCTTCCTGTAGAATTACAGGTGGAAAAAGAATTAGGGGTTTCAGGTGGAAAAACTGAAGCAATTAAACAATTCGGAATTGAGAGAATTGTTACCGAATGTAAAAAAGTTGTAAAAAAATACAACAAATCTTGGGTAGAAGTTGACGAATTACTTGGCATGTCATTTAATCATGAGAAAGCGTATTGGACTTTTAGAGATGAATTCATTGAAAGAGAGTGGCAAGTATTAAAAAAAGCATATGAAAATGGAATTTTAGAAGAAGATTTCACAGTGATTGCATACTGTCCCAGTTGCCAAACATCACTGAGTCATGCAGAAGTAAATCAAGGCTATGAAGAAGTGAAAGATCCTTCGTTATACTATAAAGTAAAACTAGTTGATGAAGATGCATTTTTGATTGTATGGACCACCATGCCATTTACTTTAGTTACTGATGCAATGGTTGGATTTCAACCAGAGGAAGATTATGCATATGTCAAAGTTGAGAATGAAACATGGGTTATTGGAAAAACCAGGCTAAAAGAATTCATGATAGAGATGAAAATTGAAAATTATAAAATTGAAAAAACTGAAAAAGGTTCTGAATTTGAAGGGAAAAAATATACTCACCCATTACTTGAACTAATACCAGAGTTAAGAGAATGCTCAAAAATTAATAATTTTCATGTTGCAGTTTCAGAGACATTTGTTGATGCAAGCACAGGTAGTGGTCTTGTTCATTTATCCCCAGCCAACGGGGAAGAAGATATCAAGATAGCTAACAAAAGAAAAGTAAAGATTTTCAGTCCAATTGATGATGAAGTAAAATTCACCAAAGATGCGGGAAAATATCAGGGAATGTTTGTAAGAGATGCAGACAGAATAATTGTAGAAGATCTAAAAGAGTGTAACGCACTAGTAAAAATTGGAAAAATTAAACACAAGTATCCTCTGTGTTGGAGATCACACCATCCAATCGTATGGCTTGCAAGAAGAGGGTGGTTTTACAAGTTAGACAGATTAGAAAATAAAGCAATTGAGGCAGCAGAAAGTGTCGAGTATTTTTTTGAGCAACCAAAAAATAGATTCTTGGGAATAATCAAGGAAAGACACCCATGGTGTATTTCAAGAGAAAGAATATGGGGATGCCCTTTACCTATTTGGGGTTGCGAGGATTGTGGTGAGAAAAATTGGCTATTCTCAAGAAAAGAGATTATTGATGCTGCAAATAATTTGCCTGATGGTCCTGACTTTGAATTACACAGACCTTGGATCGATAACATTACAATAGAGTGTAAAAAATGTGGAAGTTCAAAAACAAAAAGAGAAGAATATGTTTTAGATACATGGCACAATAGTGGATCAGCTCCATACGCATCATTGACTGATGAGCAATATGCCAATGAAATTCCAGCCCCATTTTTTACTGAAGGTATTGATCAGACTAGAGGATGGGCATACACCCTGCTGATTGAAAATGTAATCTTAAACAATGGTCCAAATCCACCCTACAAATCATTCTTGTTTCAAGGACATGTACTTGATGAGAACGGTGGAAAAATGAGTAAAAGTAAAGGAAATGTTTTGGAAGGAGCAGAATTATTGCAGAAATATCCAGTCGATTTGATAAGATTCTATTTCATGTGGAAGGCAAGTCCAATTGAACCACTAAGTTTCAGTACTGATGAATTAATGTCAAGACCATATCAGGTAATTAACACATTATTTAATCTCCACTTGTATTTTAAACAAAATAGTGAATACGATAATTTTGGACAATCAAACACAATTTCTTGGGCAAAACAAAATGATCTACTCACATCACCAGATATTTGGCTACTATCAAAACTTCAAAAATTAATCCAAAAAATTACAGAGAAAAATCAGACTTGTAAATTTCATGAAAGTGCAAAAGCAATTGATGATTATATCATTAATAATCTAAGTCAAATCTACATTCCAATTACTAGAGGGGAATTATGGGATGAAGATGAGGACAAGAAAAATAGAAGGCTATCAATTTATGCAGTTCTAAGTGAAGTACTCAAAACTTTAGATATTTTGATTCATCCATTTTGTCCATTTACAAGTGAATATCTATACCAAACAGTATTTGATGGTGAACAAAGTATTCTTTTAGACAAATGGCCAGAGTATGAAAAGTTACTTGTGAACGAAGAAATTGAGGAATCATTTGATATTATGAAAGATGTGATTTCTGTATCATCTGCTGCAAGAATGAAAGGAAAATTAAAAAGAAGATGGCCACTAAATGAAGCACGAATTTGTGTCAAAAAAGATCAAAAGTTCAAACTTGAGTCACTATCAGATTTACTGCAATCTCAATTAAATGTAGAAAAATTCTCAATTGTAGAAACTCAAAAGGATTCAGGATTAGAACAAATTTTAGAATTAAGACAATTAGGAATGCCAGTAAAACCAGTAATTGAATTAGAAAGAAAAAGAATAGGACCCAAAGCAAAACAACACATGGGAAAACTAGTTGCAAAATTTGCTGAAACAAACCCTGAAGAAATTATTTCATCATTACAAGAAAAATCAAAATATGACTTTGATATTGACGGAGAAATTATTTCATTAGATAAAGAAGATTACATTGTAGATTTTGATGCAAGTGAAAATTTTGCAGTATCTAAAAGAGACAATTACATCGTATTTATTTCAACATCTAGAAATAAGGATATGATGGCCAAAGGGTTGGTAAAAGATATTGCAAGAAGGCTTCAGACCCTCAGAAAAGAGAGAGGATACAATCCCACTGATGTTTTAGAGACTGCATCAATTCTGGATTTGGATGAAGAGTCACTTGCAATGATACAAGACAAAGCAGAAGAATTGGCATTTTTAGTCAGAGTTAACCAGGTAAATTTTTCAGAATCATGCAAAGAGTACAAAGATGACGATATTGATGGTCAAAAAATCAGAATATCTGTAGAATAGATATCAAAAATCAATGTAATATTTTTATTACAACTGCAAAGTGTAAAATCAAATGTCCGAATCAAACGTACCAAATGTTGTTGGAATTAATGTTCTAAAGCAAAATGGGCTAGATGTTGATGAATTGGTAAAAGAGTTGATAAAAAATGCAGCAGTTGAATTTACTGCATACTATTACTTTACCAATTTGAGAGCACATTGTACAGGCATGGAAGGCGAAGGACTAAAGGGGATTATCGAAGATGCAAGATTAGAAGATCTTAGTCACTTCGAATCATGTCTTGAGAGAATCTACCAATTAGGCGGATCCCTCCCAAATGATGCAACAGAATTTATCAAAATGTCTGGATGTGAATTCTTACAGCTTCCAGCAAATCCAACAGATCATAAGGCAATTCTAGAGAAATGTCTCAAAGCAGAGCAGGGTGCAATTGTCAATTGGAATAAAATTTGTCAAATGACATTAGGAAAAGATCCTGCCACATATGATATTGCAAAAGATATCTTAGCAGAAGAGATTGAGCACGAGTCTTGGTTCTTAGAACTAATCTATGGACGACCATCAGGACACATGAGAAGAAAGTTTTCTGGTGAAAGACCACATACGGGAAAACACTCTAGAGCACTTGATATGGCTTAAGGCCAAATCACTTTCTTTCTTTTAAATTGTAAATTTTGTGATTTTATTGACGACATGTTGTGAAGATGCGTTGTTTTATCACGGTTAAATAGAAAAATCACTCACATAAAATATGGTAAAGCAGATTAGCTTGGATGCATGGCAGATTCAGCAGTTATCAGATCTGTTAGAAAAAGGTTCAAACATTGTTGCAAAGACAAATAGACCAATTGTATTGTATAGACAAACTCTAGAAGAAGAAGAAGAATCCTATGAAGAAATTGTCTGCACTCTTACCAAAGGATATGTCATTGAACAGATGGTGACATCAGGAGGTGTTTTAGTTCCAAGCTTTCATCAACAATTTGTGTTTACTATCGAAGAGTATCCTGAGGAATTATTAAGAAAAAGTAAAGATCGCTTTTTAGAAATGATTGATTTTCTTGATGAGCAATTAAAATAGCATCATAGTTAATAAAGACCGTAAAAATCAGAATTCTTGCATGCAATTACTAGAATTTCAAGCAAAAGAATTATTTCGAGAATATGGAATTAATCTACTAAAGAGCATATCATCCACAAATATTGAAGATGGTCGAAAGCATGCAAAAGAATTAGGATATCCATTTGTAATTAAAATTCAGGTACCAGTTGGTGGTAGAGGAAAAGCTGGCGGAATTCAAAAATGTCAAAATGATGATGAATTTGAACTAAAATATCCCCAAGTAATGGACTTGACAATCAAAGGAGAGAAAGCAAGGGCAATTTTACTTGAAAAAATGGCAGATATCAAAAAAGAGTTGTATTTGTCATTATTTTTGAATCGTTCAAAAAGATGCTACACAATCATTGCATCTGCAGAGGGCGGCGTAGAGATTGAATCAGTCAAAAATCAGATTATCAAAGAAGTTGGATTAGGACATGTTTCAGATGAACTTGCAAAGGAAGTTGCAAAAGAGATGGGATTGAAAGGAAATACAGCAGAGCAATTTGTAGATACTTTGAAAAAATTATCAAAGCTTACTATTGAAAAAGAGGCAGAATTAGTAGAAATTAATCCACTTGCAATCATGCAAGATGATACAATCATGGCACTTGATGGTAAATTTGTCACAGATGATAACAGTAACTTTAGACATCCAGAACTACAAAAGTATCAAGAAAAGACAGAGATTGAAGAGCAAGCTGAAAAAAGTGGATTTTCATTAGTAGAACTTGACGGAGACATTGCAGTTGTAGGAAATGGTGCAGGACTAGTAATGTCTACCTTAGATATGTTATCAGATAATGGTGGCAAGCCAGCATGTTTCTTAGATGTTGGTGGCGGTGCAACTACAGAATCAGTGTACGAAGCATTGACTTTGATTAGCAAATTAGATAGAGTAAAAGGAATTTTAGTGAATCTCTATGGAGGAATTGTAAAGACAACAGTAGTAGCCGAAGCATTTCTAAAAGCATATGAAGATAATTTAATTGACTTGCCAGTATTTGCAAGATTAAAGGGAACAGAGTCAGATAAAGCAAAAGAGATGTTGCAAGGATCTAGAACTAAAATTTTTGATTCAGTAGAAGAGGCAATCAATGCTGCAGTGATGGGAGTAAAAAAATGACAGATATTTTTGGACTACTGAAGGGGAAACCAGGTGAACATGATTATGAAAATAAAGGAGTAATAGTTCAAGGAATCACAGGATCATATGGATCATTACATGCAGGAAAAATGTTGGAATACGGAACTAACATAGTAGCAGGTGTCACTCCAGGTAAAGGAGACCAAACATGGAATGAAAGTGTACCAATATACAATACCATGCAAGAGGCAGTTGATGCTACCCATGCAAAAATATCAATTATTTTTGTTCCAGCAAAATTCTTCTTAGCAGCTGCAAAAGAAGCACTAGAAGCAGGAATTAAACTACTAGTTGCAATTCCAGAGCATGTTCCTATTAGAGATACTATGGAGACATTAGAACTTGCAAACAAAAAAGGCGCAGTAGTAATTGGGCCCAATACTCCAGGAATAATGATTCCAGAATTAATTAAAATAGGAATCATGCCACCAATGCCATTCAAAGCTGGAAAAATTGCAGTCTTGTCAAAAAGTGGAACATTACTCTATGAAATTTCTGATGCA